>DVFK01000101.1 GCA_018713285.1 Candidatus Faecousia excrementigallinarum | reverse complement strand
TTGAGTTCTAACAATAGGGTACGCATAAAATATGGCAATCGTCTCCTGCCTGCTGTCTTTCCGCAGAAAGCCATTGCCCTGAGAAAAGAAATGTGGTAAAATAATAATGCATTGGAGGCTGTTTTCATCTGTCCTCCTATAGAGAAAATGCAGGAGGTAAGTGAAATGGTTGAAAGCCCCGAAAAAAAGCAGACAGAATGTGGTAAATCCTATGAGGATGTGAAAGCCGGGATTTTGGAAATTCTCGCCGCCTATCGCAGTCTGTCCCCCAAGGAGCAGCTGAAGCTGGCCGAGGAATTTTTGGGCCCTGCCAAGGGACGGATTGCCCACCAGATTTTTCGCAAGCACTTCAGTTAAGACGGACAGCAAGGTTTTTCTTTTGCCTCGCTGCCATCTCCCCATCAAAGATGCACACACCCTGGGAATGCTTACATTCCCGGGGTTTTTATCGTTTTTTTCGACCTTTCCACACGCCGGCCAAGATATCTTTCAGCACCAGCATGGCGTCCAATTCATTGTAGCCGTATTTTGCCTTCAAATCATCCAGAAGCCGGGAGATTTCCCGTGCATAGGGGGCTGCATCCACCTCCCCCTGGTACCTGGCGAGGATTGGGTATTTCTTGCTCCAGGCCTTGGTCCAGTCGATTTTATCCACCACCTCATCCCGGGTCTTTTCAATGGCCTCCTGAATCTCCTGCACCTCCAAATCAAAGTCAATCAGCTCGTCCAGGGAGATTTTGTAAAGAAGTGCCATCTTTTTGGACTGGCGGATGTCAGGCAGGGTCTCGTCCGTTTCCCACTTGGATACGGTCTGCTGGCTTACCCCCAACTTCTCTGCCACATCCTCCTGGGACAGTCCCGCCTTCTTTCTTGCCTGAAACAGATGATTTCCCAGCTGCATTTTCCTTTTCCTCCTGTTTTTGGATTTTTTCATAGCATAACAGGAATGGGAGAAAAAATCCACCGCTTTTTTCAGGCAATTTCGCCCGTAAAAGCTCCATAAGACCTATGGAATCCCCTATTGGTTTTGGCAATAGTAGGCATATTTGTCCCGGAAGTACTCCAAAACCTTTTCAAAGGGCAGCTCCGGCTTGGATGTACACAAAACGCCGTCAATGGATAAAGACCCGTCCCCCACCAGAACCACAATCTCCTGGCAGTTGGTACAGATTTCGTTACAGTTATAGGTAACCCGATACTGCCAATCCGAAACAGGAATATCACATTCCACCAAGTCCAGCCCGTACACAAAGTCTGCCAGAGGCTTCGTTTCCGCCTGATAGAGCAGCAGTTCCCGGCTTCCCGGCTCGCTGGATTCAAATTTGGCACAGGTGGCCGCTGCAATCTGCTCCTGCCAGGAAAGTTGTGGCTTGTATTGGTTTTTCAGGTAAAGGCCGAAAAGGCACAAAACATACAGCAGCAGAAAAACAAAAACCGGAAGAAATTTACGCATAGAATCCCCTCCTCTTCTGCACCACGAATTGTAATCTTCATTTTTATGGTAACACGAACCCATCTGCATTGCAATACAATGAACATTTTTCGTTATCATGCACCATATCCATCCCCTTGATTTGTGGATTCCGTGCAACACCTTTCCCCCATCTTCAAAACACCATCTGCCGGATTTTCATATGCATTTTGGGATATACAGAAAGGAAAAAATATTTTATAATTTCTGTAATATCCCATCCCAAATTTTGAGTATAGGGGTGAAAGGGCCTTTCACCGGAAGAAGGAGGGACGCTATGGAGGATCGTGAAATTGTGGCAATGTACTGGGCACGGAATCCCGACGCCGTTGCCGCCACCCAGGAGAAGTACGGAATATTTTGCTATCAGCTGGCCTGGCGGGTGCTCTTACAGGGAGAGGATGCCCAGGAGTGCGTCAACGACACTTATCTTGCCGCCTGGAACGCCATGCCGCCCCACAGGCCCCAGGTTCTGAGTATGTTCCTGGCGAAGCTTCTGCGGCGGATTGCCATTAACCGCTTAAAGCATAATCTCACCCAGAAGCAGGGCGGCGGCGCTGTGCCTATGCCTCTGGAGGAACTTTCTGAGTGTCTTTCCGGCTGCGACAGCCCGGAAAACCAGGTGGTTGCCCGGGAGCTTTCCCAGACCATCCGCCGTTTTGTAAAGGGGCTACCTCCCCGGGAACAGACCCTCTTTGTCCGCCGGTACTTTTTCACCGAAACTCTGGAGCAAATTGCCGCCGATTATGCTATGACGCAGAACCATGTGGCAGTAATGCTTCACCGCACCAGAAGGAAGCTGAAAGCCTATTTGATTCAGGAGGGATATTTGTATGAAACCCATTGACCTTTTTGAAAGTATCGGGGAACTGGATGAAAAGACCCTGCAAAGGTGCCGCAAGGTCAAAAGTCAAAGAAAGCTGCCCCGGTGGATGGGGGCGATAGCTGCATTTGTGGCGGTTGCCCTGCTTTGCGGCTATTTCCTGTACCCCCGGGGGAATGTACTGACCGCTTATGCCATCGCCGAAGCGGTGTACCCGGAGATGGCACCCTACCCCAACGAAAACAGCCCCAATTTAAGTGAAGAGTACGATGCCTGGCGTGCGTCCGTAAAGGCCCAGGAGCAGCCGGAGGGGTACGCCGACGGTTTGGAAGGCTTTTTTGCCAACAGCATCCGGGAGTTTTTATCCGGGGAGGCAGGCGAAAACCGGGCCTATGCCCCGGTGAATGTGTATCTGGCCCTGGGAATGCTGGCAGAGCTTACAGGAGGCTCCACCCGGCAGGAGATTCTGGATGTACTGGGGGCGGACAGTATCGAGGCCCTGCGTACCCAGGCCAAGGCGGTGTGGAACGCCCACTACCGGAATGACGGCGTGACCACCAGTATTCTGGGAAGCTCCCTGTGGCTGAACCAGAACATCTCCTATGTGCCGGAAACCATGAAAATCCTGGCGGAGAACTACTATGCCTCCGCATTTCAGGGGGAAATGGGCTCGGATGGCTTTAACAAAGCCCTGCAAGACTGGCTGGATGCCCAAACCGGCGGACTTTTGCAGGATCAGATTCAGGGGCTGGAGCTGAAGCCGGAAACCGTCCTGGCCCTTGCCACCACCATCTATTTCCGGGCAAAATGGCAGACAGAATTCTCCCCGGAGGCTACCACTCCCGGAACCTTCCATGCCGGAACCGGGGATCTCACCTGTGACTTTATGCACAGCAGCACGGAGAATGCCTACTGCTGGGGAGAAAACTTCGGTGCCGTTGGGCTCCCCCTGGGCAACGACGGCGGCACTATGTGGATTGTGCTGCCGGACGAGGGACAGGATGTGGAGACTCTGCTGGACAGTCAGGGGGTTATGGACTTTCTCCTGTCCAAAGGCAGCTGGGAGAATCAGAAGCGTTTGACGGTCAATCTCTCCCTGCCCAAGTTTGACATCTCCGCTCAGCAGGATTTGTGTCAGGGCTTCGAAAATCTGGGACTTTCGGAGGTATTCACAGGAACCGGGGATTTCTCTCCCATGACCACCCAGGTGCAGGACATTGCCCTGACCCAGGCCACCCACGGGGTGCGGGTAGCCATTGACGAAGAAGGGGTAAGCGCCGCCGCCTATACCCTGATGGCGCTGGACGGAAGCACCATGCCTGTAGAGGATGAGATTGACTTTGTGGTGGACCGGCCCTTCCTCTTTTCCATCATAAGTCCCGATGGGCTGCCCCTGTTTGTGGGCATTGTCCATGAACCTGTATAACGTTCTTTGATACAACACGACCTGAATAACCCACCCTTTGACAAGAATCCGCAAATTGCTTTCAAGCAAAAAATGGACACTGCGATATGCAGTGTCCATTTCAGTCTGTCAAAGAACCCCCGGTTTTTGCCATGCAAAAACCGGGGGCTTGGCTATATAGGCGTTAAATAGCACAATATATTTGGAAAAAATGGAGTTCTCCCAACTCCATTTTGCCAGCTTTTTCAGATTCATGGCAGCATATTTCAGCCTGACCCATCTTGTGACTGCGGCCAGACC
>DVFK01000100.1 GCA_018713285.1 Candidatus Faecousia excrementigallinarum | reverse complement strand
TTTTTGTGAGAGCCGATTGCTTGCCATCCGGCTGGAACAGTAAGTGAAATATATTTGTATATAATCGTACAGGCCATGAAAAGATTTCTTCGTCTTTTGCTTTTGAAGCTTCCGTGCAAGATGAGGAGCTTCTTTCTTTTCTCGGTCAGTATCCGGAATATGTTTTTGCGCGTAATTGGGAATCAACCAGGACCGGCCTTCCCTGTACGCGCCGGGAATGATTCCTTCTCTGCATTGCTTACGGATCATTTGCTCAGACAACTGCCATGCGGCAGCAGCTTCAGCCAATGTGATGTACTCCATTTTATTCATTCCTTTCAGCTGTGCTGGGTGGAAAAATGAGGGGGTTGCGAAACTGCCCGTTTTGCGAAACTTTTACTACCCTAATTTCTACCCTAAAAACAGCGAAACACTATGCACCAGCTGTCATGAAATTGAATATTTATTGGATTATTTGGTCTATTTAGTCTTATAAATGCATAAAATACATATAGCTATTCATCCAAGGCCAATGGCATTCAAGAGGTCAGCGGTTCGATCCCGCTTATCTCCACCAACCACCGCAAGGTATTCGCCTTGCGGTGGTTTTTTTATTTTCCCGGAAGCTGTATTGACAAAGAAACAGGGAGTTTATATATTATATGTATAAAAAGCGAAGAAAAGGGAGGCGGATTTCGTGAAAATAACATGGAAAAAGTGGGGCAGCCTGCTGCTGGCTCTTGCCCTGGTGCTGAGCCTGGCACCCCCGGTACAGGCGGCCCCTGCCCGGGAGGAAACCGTCCAGAGCCGGGGAGAGAAAATCCCGGTTGCCCTGGCAGTGGCGGCAATGCCGGATAAACTAACTTATATGGAGTATACGGAGGAGCTGGATGTCACCGGCGGACAAATCAAGGTCTACTGGAACGACGGCACCAGCGAGGTGATGGATATGACCCGGGAGATGGTCACGGGATTTGACAACACCAAACTAGGCACCCAGACCCTCACGGTCACCTATGGTCAGGCTAGCGCTTCCTTCCAGGTGGAGGTAGTTGCCAAGACTGCCCAGTCCATTGCTGTCACCCGGCTTCCTGATAAGCTGACCTACCTGACCACCTACGAAGAGCTGGATGTCACCGGGGGTGAAATCACCGTCACCTACGCCGACGGCACCCCTGCCAAGGTCATCCCCATGACCCGGGAGATGGTCACCGGCTTCGACAACACCCAATTAGGCCCCCAGACCCTGACCGTCACCTACGCCGGGGCAGAGACGACCTATGAGGTGGAAATTGTTGCGGCAACCCTTACCCACATTTCCGTCAGCCAACTGCCGGAGCAGACAGTGTACCTGTGGAATGTGGACAGCCTGAATCTGGAAGGGGCAGTCATCAGTCTGCATTTCAATAACAATACCACCACCCAAATCCCCATGACCCGGGAGATGGTCACAGGCTTTGACAACACCCAGGCAGGCCCCCAGACCCTGACTGTCACCTACCAGGGGGAAACTGCAACCTTCCAGGTGGCGGTGGAGAAGAACAACACCACCCAGTTTGCCTCAGGCCTTGGCACAAAGGAATGGCCGTACATTATTTTGACGAAAGAGCACCTGAACAATGTTCGGCTGTATCTGAATGGTCACTTCAAAATGATGGAGGATATCGTCTTTACAGAGGAAGATTTTGAGGCAAACGGTGCTTATTATAACAACGGTCAGGGCTGGGAGCCCATTGGCGCATATCGTTGGGATTTCTCCACCAGTTTTACGGGAACATTTGACGGAGATGGGCATACCATCACGGGCTTGAAGATGAACCTTGTGGCATCGGAGGAGGTGTATGCTGGCCTTTTTGGCTATATTAAAAATGGCACCGTTACCAACCTGGGCATGGTGGATTCCCAGATTCAGGGGGAGAGCACAGAACGATACGATTATTGCTACGCCGGCGGCATAGCGGGCTATGTAGCGGATGGCACCATCAGCAACTGCCGGAATACCGGTGAGGTTACCACTTCCTCGGTTCAATCCTTTTCTTATGCCGGCGGCATAGCGGGCAGGATTTCCGGTAGTTCCATCAGCAACTGCTGCAATACCGGCGGGGTAACTGCCAAGAATGATGCTGGCGGCATAGCAGGCTGGGTGACCGACAATTGCACCATCATCAGCTGCCGCAACACCGGGGAAGTGACTGCCGAGGAAAATGCCGGCGGTGTAGGTGGCAATGTATCCGGCGGCACCATCAGCAGCTGCAGCAATACCGGCGGGGTGACTGCCGGAGATGATGCAGGCGGTATCGTAGGTTATACGGAAGGCGGTACCATCCAGGGCTGTGCCAACGGGGGGGAGGTTACTTCTTCTTCCCGGGCGGGGGGCATAGTCGGCAGTGTGTGGAAAGGCGGCACTGTCAGTGCCAGCTGTAATACGAGTGCTGTTCTTGGCCGGTGGGCTGCAGGCGGCATCGTATGTCATCTGGAAGACAGTGCCATCAGCGGCTGTTATAATACAGGGGATGTTTCCGCTTCGCGGTTTGCAGGCGGCGTATCAGGCCAGGTAGGCCTCAGCACCATACGCAACTGCTACAACAATGGGGCTGTTTCCTCCCGTAATGATTATGCCGGCGGCATATCGGCATATGCATCCAGCAGTACCTTCAGCAGCTGCTACAACACGGGAGCGGTGTTGGCTTCTTCGGAAACTTCTTATCGTCATTATGCCGGGGGGATCGCAGGGTATACATACAATTCTGATATTAGCTTCTGCTATTTTCTCGATACTGCCCAGCGGGGGATTGCCAACGGCGGCGGGGAAACCACGGCCTGCACCTGGGAGGCGATGAAAAAGCAGGACACCTTCCAGGGATTTGACTTTGAAACGGCCTGGACCATGGAGGGAATCCCGGGGTACAGCTACCCGGAGCTGACAAGCGTCATTGCTGTCAGCCCCTGCGAGACAAAGGGACACACCACCTTCCGGGTGGGGGAAAAGGCACCCACCTATACCTCCGAAGGATATACGGGAGATATCTATTGTCTTGGCTGCGGCTTGCTTGTGGAGCAGGGAAGGGTAATTCCGGTCCGGGACGACCATGCGGAGATTTACCGTATCTATAACCCCGGCAATGGCAAGCATCACTATACCATGGACGCTTCCGAGCGGGACGCCCTGGTGGGTGGAGGCTGGATTTATGAGGGCATCGCCTGGAAAGCTCCCAAGGAGGGCAAGCCCATCTACCGGGTGTATAACCCCGGCAACGATAACCACCTGTACACCATGGATTCAGACGAGCGGGACCGTCTGGTAAAGGGCGGTTGGCAGTATGAGGGCATCCTCTGTTACAGCTTCGATGAAACCGGAACACCTTTGTACCGGGTGTGCAACCCCTATGTGACCAAAAATCCCCACCACTATACGGACTCCTTGGAAGAATGTGACTTCCTGGAATCCAACGGCTGGCGGATAGAGGGAATCTCCTGGTATGGCTTGCGCAAATAGTCCAAACCCCCGGCGATTTCGCCGGGGGTTTTCCTGCGGTTGACAAAAAAAGGAGACGGAAGTATACTGGGTAACGGGCATATGTGTCCCACAGAATACAAAAGGAGTGAAGAAATATGAATCCCAGAAAAAGCCGCCTGCTTTCTCTGGTGCTGGCCCTTGTCCTGATGCTCTCTCTGGCATCCCCGGCCCTGGCCGCAGAGGATATGGTAGCCATCAATGCAGCCAATTTCCCCGATGCCACTTTCCGCAGCTATGTGGCGGAAAACTTTGACCGGAATGGGGACAACCGGCTGTCCGTAGTCGAGCGGAATGCGGTTTTTCAGATTGATGTGGACGGTGATCCGGAACATAACGGCGGGATTACCTCTTTGGAGGGAATTGCTTTCTTCCCTGCCTTGGAAAGCCTGCTTTGCTCTTATAATCAGTTAACCAGTCTAGATGTGAGCAAGAACACGGCTCTGACAGATTTGTGGTGCATGGATAACCAGCTGACGGCTCTGGATGTGAGCCGGAATACGGCATTGACAAGATTGGGATGCAGCAATAACAAGCTTACCAGTCTGGATGTGAGCAGAAATGGTGCGCTGACGGGGCTTTGGTGCGTTGGCAACCAGCTGACCCGCCTGGATGTGGGCCGGAATGCCCACCTGACGCAGCTGGACTGCTCCAATAACCAGCTGACGGCCCTGGATGTCACCGGCAATCCGAAATTGGAGTACCTTCTGTGCAGTCACAATCAGCTGACCACCCTGGATACCACCGGCAACACGGCACTGACGGAGCTGGAGTGCAGCTCCAATCAGCTGACCCGCCTGGATGTGAGCCAGAATACAGCTCTGACCTATCTGGGGTGCGGCGGCAACTGGCTGACGGCCCTGGATGTGAGCAAGAATCCGGCTCTTACCAGCCTGCAGTGCTGGGGCAACCGCCTGACCGCTCTGGATGTGAGCAAGAATCCGGAACTTACCAGCCTGGGCTGCGGCAGCAATTGTTTGACCAGCCTGGATGTGAGCGGGAATACCAAGCTGGAGAGCCTGTGGAATGCACTGAATGAATACGAGATTGTGGTTGGACCGGAAAAAACCTTTGATTTACGCAAGCTGCCCGGCTCCTTTGATATGGAAAAAGCCAGCCAGTGGAATGGCGGCACGGTGTCGGGGAATGTCCTGACGGTGGACAAGTGGGCAACCTCTGTGACCTATACCTACGATACCGGAAGCCAGTGGCCCCTGGAGGTCAAGTTGAAAGTTACCGTTTCGGAACACGCAGATGAGGATGTGGTGTACCGGGTGTATAACCCCGGCAACGGCAAGCACCACTATACCACCGACCCTGCCGAGCGGGACTTCCTGGCAGAAAACGGCTGGATTTACGAGGGCATCGGCTGGATTGCCCCCAAGGAGGGCGCTCCTATCTACCGGGTGTATAACCCCGGCAACGATAACCACCTGTACACCATGGACGCCGCCGAGCGGGACCGTTTGGTGGAGGGCGGCTGGAACTATGAGGGAATCCTGTGCTACAGCGCCGGCACCGATGGGGTGCCTCTGTACCGGGTGTTCAACCCCTATGTCACCCTGAATCCCCACCACTACACCGACTCTCTGGAAGAGTGTGAATTCCTGAAATCCAACGGCTGGATTGTGGAAGGCATCTCCTGGTACGGTTTAAGCAAATAATCCTTCACCCCTCAGCCCGACGGCTGAGGGGTTTTGCGTGCAGAGAGTGCCTTACCTCCAAATGCGGTTTTGAATTGTTAGAAATGCACAAAAATACAGGGGGATAAAGGAAGAACAGATTTACAAATTGACAACGACTGGATTCTGTTATAAAATCAAATTAGCCCATCATGCCGGCGATGGAACACGGCTGTGCCTGGCATGATTCCTGCACGATTATATTGAACGAGGTGATTATCATGCAAAAAAGAGGGAAAACATTATGGATGCTGCTTTTGTGTATTGCCATTGTGCTGAGCATTGCGGCAGTGCCCGTATCTGCCCGGGAGAATGGGGAGGCGGGCAGCACGCTGCAATCCCTGCCCCCGGAACAGGGAAATGTCTCCGGTGGTGAGGATACGGAATGGGATTCCCAGGAGCTGTTTGCCGGCTATGCCAACAAGGAGCTCTATTCCGGCACATCCCTGGCTGTGTCTTCCGACGTGTATTACGGCACCCAGGGGGGCAACCAGCTGCCCGGTTTGACCCGGAAATTTTATGACTATCTGAAAGCCGAACTGGGGAAAGTTGCCTCCGGCCAGACCGACAGCGCAGAAATCGTGGTGCCCCTGAGCTATCTGGGATTGGACAGAAAGTATTCCGCAAAGGATTTGGGAGTACCTGCCCTGTGGGATAGCTACGGCTATCTGACGCAGGAGGCAGAGGACGCCATGCTTGCCCTGATACAGTACGATGCAGATATGCTGCTGAATGCGCTGCTGATGGACTGCCCCTATGACTTGTATTGGTTTGATAAAACCATCGGCATGTACTACTACATTCACCCCGGAATCTCTTTTACGCCGGATGGTTCCTATCTTTACTTTGCCGCCGATATGCCTTTCCAATTTACGGTTGCCCAGGAGTATTCCAGCTCCAATACCGCCGGAACATATGTAACGGATTTGGGAAAAACCTCCGCAGCCCGGACGGCAAAGGAGAATGCCCGGGCAGTGGTGGGGACGTACAGCCGTGCCAGCGATTTGGATAAGCTGTTGGGATACGCCAAGGAAATTTGCACCAGAGTGGATTACAATTATGATGCTGTTAACAATGGGAATACCCCCTATGGGAACCCCTGGCAGCTGATTTGGGTGTTTGATAACAATCCGGCCACCGATGTGGTGTGTGAAGGTTATTCCAAGGCTTTCCAGTACCTGTGCGAGCTGACGGATTTCCACCAGAATATCCGTTGCCATTCCGTCTCCGGTTATGTGAACGGGGGCGCGCATATGTGGAACCTGATGGAGATGGACGACGGCAAATCTTACCCGGTGGATGTAACCGGCTGCGACGGCAACGGTTTCGATGAGCGGTTTTTCTTAAAGGGCTCCACCCAGGCCACCACAAGCGGATTTTCCTATGTGGGAAATTCGTATACATATGATCCGGAGATGAATTGGTGGTTCCGGCCGGAACAGCTGATTATGTCCGGAAGCGACTATTCTCCCAATTTTGTACGCACGCAGCGGGTATACCGGATTTATAACCCCGGCAACGGCAAGCACCACTATACAACGGATGTGGAGGAACGGGATACTCTGGCAGCCGGCGGCTGGATCTATGAGGGCGTCGCCTGGAATGCCCCGATGGAGGGCGCTCCCATCTACCGGGTCTATAACCCCGGCAATGACAACCACCTGTATACCATGGATGCCGCTGAGCGGGATCGTCTGGTGAAGGGCGGCTGGAAGTATGAGGGTATCCTCTGCTACAGCGCCGGTACTGACGGGGTACCCCTGTACCGGGTGTTTAACCCCTACGTGACCCTGAACCCCCACCACTATACCAACTCCCTGGAGGAATGTGAATTCCTGAAGGCCAACGGCTGGCGGGTAGAGGGAATCTCCTGGTACGGTTTGCAATGATTATCCTTTGGCCCCGGCTGAAAAGCCGGGGGCTTCTCCTGCGCAAGAGGGGCTTGCACAAAGTAGTACCGGATGGCGGCAAACCGCACAAAAAAAGAGTGACCTTTCAGAGGCTTGTTGACATATCCGAGGAGAAGAAGTATACTCAAATCAAAGTTAGGGAAATCTTTTCCCTAAGTTTCAGAGGAGGTAGTGACTTATGAGAGGAGTTTGGAAACGGAGCATCCATTTTGTGCTTGCGTTGGTATGCTCGGGAAGCCTGGTGTTTGGGGAAGCGGCGGTGGCTTTCGCCAGTGACCATGGAAATCCCATCCCTTCGGCTCAGAGCATGGAGAATGTTCTGACAGAAGGACAGGACTTGGAAACTTCCCAGGAAATCATTGACAAAGGTGACTGTGGAGCCTCGGGGGAGAATCTGACCTGGACATTGGATGCAGCGGGGTTATTGACCATTTCCGGAGAGGGACAGATGGCCGATTACAAAAATTATTCCCAGTGCGCCCCCTGGTATCCCTACCGTGAGCAGATCCGGGAGGTGCTTATAGAAGACGGTGTGACCACGATTGGAGCAGCAGCCTTTTATAATCTGCCTGAGATTTCTGAAATTTATATTCCCCAAAATGTGAAAACCATTGGGCATTCTGCTTTTGCAATCAGTGGTATTGAACGGATAGAAGTTGCACCGGAAAACCCATACCTGAAATCTGAAGACGGGGTTTTGTTTTCCAAGGATGGCACACAGCTTTTGCATTATCCTTATGAAAAGGCGGATACAGCATATGTAATTCCTCAGGGGGTGGAGGTCATTACCTCCTCCGCCTTTGCCCACAATCGCTATGTGACGGAAATTACGGTACCCCCTTCGGTAACAGAGATACAGGCGTATGCATTTTCCTCGAACCGGTACTTGTCTGAGCTTCATCTCTCGGATGGGCTGGTCAGCATTGGAGAATCTGCTTTCGATTCCTGTGCCCGGTTGACACAGCTGTCCCTGCCTGCATCGGTACAGCGCATTGGCGCAGATGCATTCTGGCTGTCCGGATTGGCGGAAATTCAGGTTCACCCGGACAATACATTTTTCTCCTCCCAAGATGGTGTCCTGTTCAACAGCGACGGTACGGCACTTCTTTGCTATCCCCCCACAAAAGAGGGAACGACCTGGTCTGTCCCCGAGGGCGTGAAAAGAATTGCAGAACATGCGATTTCCAACTGCGACAATATCCAGGAGCTTGTGCTGCCGGAGGGTGTGACACAGGTCGACGCATCTGGTATTTCTTTCAATGATAACTTGAAGGGCATAACCATTCCCAAAAGCCTGAAAAATGTGGATAGCTATGGCTTTTCTGGCAATGATGCTCTGCAGTACATAATGTTTGCAGGGACCCAGGAGGAATGGCAAAGCTTGTCCGTCTCGGGGAAATTGGAAGGGCTTCCGGTTCACTATAACGGAACCGGCCATGTGGAAGTTGTGGATGAGGCTGTGCCGGCAACCAATGCGACTACCGGTTTGACAGAGGGTTCCCACTGCGCTGTCTGCAATACGGTTCTGAAAGCGCAGCAGGAAACCGGTATTCGGGTTTATCTGGAAAATCAGGTGATCTCCGACACCACCCTGGATGGGGATGTGTACATTGGACCCAACGCGGTAGTCACTTTGAATCGTGTTACCATTGAAGGCAACCTGTATGTTCTTGGAGGGGCGCGACTGAACAGCATTACCGTAAATGCAATCCACGCCAGGAGCTTCTCCTTTGGATATGGCAGTACCTTCTACAATGGTACTGTTTACCTCATGGGTTCAAATTCCATTGGGTCTATGTATGCAGCAACGTACCCGGTGGAAGAAATTCCCCTCTACCTGGAGGAAGGTTCTTTGCTGGCAGATCAGGGGAAGGTTACCATTGTGGGTGCAACCCCCAATATTGCCCGGTTTTACTGTAACGGAAAAGAAATTCCCCTGGGAGACGATGGTTGGTTTACCCTGGAAGGAATGGATGTGACAAAGGACAGGGAAATTGAATTTCAATGGGTGACAGTTTTCGGAAACACAATCACGAAAGTATTTACGGTAGATGCTTGCAAAGAAGATGGGCATATGATTGTGGTGGATGAGAAAATTGAGGCAACATGTAAAACCCCAGGCTTGACGGAAGGCTCCCATTGCACATTTTGTCAGGAGGTTCTCCGGGAGCAGCAGACCATACCTGCCCTTGGTCACAATTATGTAGATGATATTTGCACAAATTGTGGAATTGACCGCAGCAAATGCAAGCACACAGGAGGAGAGGCAACCTGTATTGAGAAAGCCATCTGTGAACTGTGTGACACGGAATACGGTGAAGTGGACGGGAACAATCACAAGCATACCCAGCTGGAAGGAGAAGTCCCCCCAACCTGCACAGAAGCAGGATGCACCGCTGCGGAAACCTGTACCGACTGTGGTGCGACGGTTCAAGAAAGCACTGCAATTCCGCCGCTGGGCCACAGCGGTGAAATCTGCAACGAAATTGCGGCAACCGACGACCGGGACGGCTACACGGGAGACCTGGTGTGCAGCCGCTGCGATGAGGTCTTGGAAAAGGGTCAGTACTATGTGCGGATTTACCGGGTCTACAATCCCGGCAACGGCAAGCACCACTATACCACCGACCCTGCCGAGCGGGACTTCCTGGCGAAAAACGGTTGGATCTATGAGGGTATCGCCTGGAATGCCCCCAAGGAGGGCGACCCCATCTACCGGGTCTATAATCCCGGCAACGACAACCACCTGTATACCATGGATATAAAGGAACGGGATAACCTGGTGAAGGGCGGCTGGAACTATGAGGGAATCCTCTGTTACAGCGCCGGCTCCGATGGGGTGCCTTTGTACCGGGTGTTCAACCCCTATGTCACCCTGAACCCCCACCACTATACCGACTCTCTGGAAGAGTGTGCCTTCCTGGAGTCCAACGGTTGGAAGGTGGAGGGGATCTCCTGGTACGGCTTGGGGAATTAACTTAGGAATGACTTTTTTACTCAAAGGGAATCTTTTGCGTATCTTGAGGAGCCTCAGTCAAATTAACTGGGATTTGGATAGAAAGTAGTTGTTAATAACAGAATATTACATCGGTTTGTGGTGCTTTGGGAAGTT
>DVFK01000099.1 GCA_018713285.1 Candidatus Faecousia excrementigallinarum | reverse complement strand
AGCTGGTGATTTTTTTCGGAGAGGATGGAGCCCTGGTAACCCTGGTGGGTGATTTTGTATATGGCCTGATTGGACAGTTTGCATTTACCGTTTCCATCCCTGCTGTGCTGTATCTGTTCTTTATCCATGCTTTCAGCGGCAAAAGACCGGTTAAAATGCGGACAATCTGCATCGGCGTTTTTGTGCTTCTTTGTGGCTGCCTGTTTCATTTGAGTGTCAGCAGCGATGCGGTTCCTGATGGTTTTGGACTGGTGAGCTATCTGTATGAAGGGGGCGCCGTGGGAACCACCGGCGGCGTGCTGTGCGGCCTTCTGGCCGTGTTTTTGGAGTGGCTCTGTGGAAGTGTTATGTCTTTCATTATCTTCTTCGTGGCTGCAGCCCTGACCTTGCTGGGCGGTATGCAGATTACCATTCCCAGCCTGGTGCGAGCTATTCGCAATCGCCCGAGAGGGGACTGGGATGGGGAGGAAAAAGAGGAGCAGGACCCAGCATCTGTGGTGGTGAACCACATCGCCAACAAACGCATTGCCTATGTGGAAAATAAGCGCACCAAAGCTGCGGAGATGGAAGCCAGACGTCAGGAGCAGAAGACGGACAAGCAGAGCACAAAGGAAATGCTGGAGCAGATTCGTGGCGATGTAGACGATCCGGTGATTGCCTCCCAACGTCAGCCTGAGACTGCCCCTCCGGCAGAGAAAAAGGCACAGCCTGCGCCGGAACCGGAAAAAATACCTGCCCAGATGCCGCCTTTGGATTTGGAGGATGTTCCCGTTCCTCTGCCTGCACCGGCAGCGGCACCGATACCTGCCACGCCTCCTGCGCCGGCAGCAAAGCCAGAAAAAGTGACAGCCAAGGAAGCGGAGGATTCTGCTGCCCAGGTAGCCAAGGAAATTGCAATGGGAGAGACTGCCCAGCCATCTGCATATTGCTTCCCGCCCATTGACCTCTTGAAGCTTCCCACCCGTGGCGCTGCAGACGGTACGGTGGAGATGAAGGAGAACTCCCGGCGTCTGAACGAAACCCTGGCCAGCTTCAAGATTGAAGCCCATATTATCAATGTCACCAGAGGTCCCAGCGTTACCCGGTACGAGGTGGAGCTGGAAAAGGGCGTACGGTTAAGTAAGCTCACGACGGCGGCGGATGACATTGCCTTGAGTCTGGGCGCTACCGGCGTGCGGATTGCAGCCATTCCCGGGAAAATCTCAGTGGTGGGCATTGAGGTGCCCAACCGTGCAGTGACTACCGTGTCTCTCCGGGAGGTAATTGGCTCTCCTGCTTTTGCAAACGCCAAGTCCCTGTCCTCCTTTGCGGTGGGTAAGGATATTGGGGGCAACTGCATTGTGGGTAACATTGCAAAGCTTCCCCATATGCTTATTGCCGGTACCACCGGTTCCGGCAAATCTGTGTGCATGAACTCCATAATCATCTCCCTTCTGTATAAGGCCAGCCCTGAGGATGTGAAGCTCATCATGGTTGACCCCAAAATGGTGGAATTGGGGATCTACAACGGCATCCCCCATTTGCTGATTCCGGTGGTCACGGACCCCAAAAAGGCTGCCGGCTCCTTGCAGTGGGCGGTGACGGAGATGATGCGCCGCTACCGGGCCATGTCCGATGCTGGTGTCCGGGATTTGGAATCCTACAACAGCCTGGCAGACGGCACGGAGGACGGCATCAAGAAGCTGCCTCAGGTTGTGGTTATTATTGACGAGCTGGCGGATTTGATGCTGGTCGCCGCCAAGGAAGTGGAAGAATCCATCTGCCGGATTGCCCAGATGGGCCGTGCAGCCGGCATCCACCTGATTATCGCCACCCAGCGTCCCTCTGCAGACGTAATTACCGGCCTGATGAAGGCCAACATTCCTTCCCGGATTGCCTTCGCTGTGGCCTCCGCCATGGAGTCCCGGATTATCCTGGACACCCAGGGTGCGGAGAAGCTGGTGGGGCGGGGCGATATGCTGTACGCTCCCATTGGCGACGGAAAGCCCAAGCGGGTGCAGGGCTGCTTTGTCAGCGATGCCGAGGTGGAGGCAGTTGCCAACTACGTCAAGTCCAACTCTGTGAACGAGTATGACCAGCAGGTCATGGAGGAAATTGACAAGAAGGCCGCCCAGACCGGAAAGAGCGGCTCTCAGGCACCGGAACCTGCTGCCGAGGAGGTGGAAGGGGACGAGATGCTCCCGGCTGCGGTGGATGTGATTCTGGAAACAGGACAGGCTTCCGTATCCATGCTTCAGCGGCGGTTGAAGCTGGGCTATGCCAGAGCCGCCCGGATTGTGGACGAGATGGAGGAGCGGGGCATTGTGGGTCCCTTCCAGGGCAGCAAGCCCAGAGCCATCCTTGTGACCAAGGAGCAGTGGGAAACCATGCGCCTGGGCTCTGTGCCGCAAATGGACTTTGACGACCTGACAGAGCTTTCTCAGGACAAGGACGAGTCTACGGATGAATAAGCAAAACGGCACCGAATGTCATTTCGGTGCCGTTTTTCCTTGCAGAATGTTGTTCTGGCTGTTATAATCCAAGGGATGATACAGAGGGATCCAGGAGGATAGGGAAATGGATAATTTGCAGCAGGTTCAGGAAAAGGTGTTTGAGAAGAAGCGTTTGGAGGCTAAGCTGTCGGTTCTCCGTTCTCAAAACCGCTCATTGGAATTACGGGTAGCGGAGCTGAAAAGGGAACTGGAATCCCAGCAGGAGGATGTGCTTCGCCTGGAGCGTGTCAGCCTGTCCGCAATCTTTTACGGTCTG
>DVFK01000098.1 GCA_018713285.1 Candidatus Faecousia excrementigallinarum | reverse complement strand
GCGTGCCGCCGCTGTCAATTCCCACGGTGGCCTTCTACGTATCGTTACTTCCCTGACCCACCCGGTATCGATACCGGGCAAAAAAGGCTCCCTTGCCAAAGGGAGCTGGCGCCGGAGGCGACTGAGGGATTTACAGCTGGCACTTTCCAAAAGTACAAGCCTATGTGGAAACTTGCCAGCCTGAGGAATCCCCCCGCCTCGGCGTTGCCGAGGCACCCCCCTTTCGCAAGGGGGGCTTTGGTCTACGCACCTACTGCACCGCAGTAACGATACCGAGCGGGTCAGGGAAGTAACGATTCGCAGAAGATTACCGTGCGAAATTGGCTGCGGGCACTGCCCGCCGGCGACTCGCCGCTGATACCGGGTTTTTTAGTGAATAGGTTAGGTGGGTTAGTCGTCAATGTTGGAGGTGGCTACCACCTGAGCACCGTACAGGTCCTCCATGAGCACCTGGCCCAGGGCTATGGGGGCGTTTACCGGGAGGGATTTGAGGACCTCCATGGCCTCCATCAGCTTGTCCCGGGGGATGGGGGCGGCGGTTTTGACGCTTACTATGGTGTGTTCCCGGTTTGCTACCCGCAAGGTGGTGGTGAGGGTGCGCATGGGGCAGGTGACTTCCTGGCGGGCGTAGTCCTCTCCTCTGGGGCAGGTGTTGCCGGTGACGGTGAGGGTGTCCAGGTCAACTTCCAGGGCGCAGCCTCTGGGACAGATGATACAAGAAAGGTTTCGTTTCATTTCACCACCTCCATCTCCACCCGGATGGGTTCCCGGACGTGGGCGGTCAGTTCCCGGGAGAGGGTGATGCGCTCCATCTCGCCGGGGACGGCTCTGGGGCGGCGAACCTGGCGCAGTACCTGTTCTCCGGCCCGGACCCGGTATACAACCGCCCCGGAGGGCTTGCTCACCCGGAAGGACAGCACCCCCTCCTCACCGGGGGTGAGGGACTGGGGCACCACGTACCGGATGCCCTCTCCCGGCTCCACCGGAAGGGTCTCTCTCCGCCGGGTCTTTCCCAGGGCAAAGGCGGCGGCGGCTTTTCCTGCCCGCTCTCCTTCCTGGGTTACATAATCTACCAAATCGTGGACTTGCAGCACGTTGCCGCAGGCGAAAATCCCCGGCACCCGGGTCTGGCATTGGCTGTCCACCAATGGGCCGCCGGTGATGTTGTCCAGGGGGACGCCAGCCTGCCGGGACAGCTCGTTTTCCGGAATCAGCCCCACGGAAAGAAGCAAGGTGTCACATTCTACATACCGCCGGGTGGCGGCAATGGGGCGGCGCTGACCGTCCACCTCCACCAGGGTCACCCCTTCCACCCGCTCTTTTCCGTGAATCTCCTCCACAGTGGTGGAAAGGTACAGAGGAATCCCAAAATCCTCCAGGCATTGGACGATGTTCCGGGTAAGACCGCCGGGGTAGGGCATGATTTCGCACACCGCTTCCACCTTTGCCCCCTCCAGGGTCATCCGCCGGGCCATAATCAGGCCGATGTCCCCGGAGCCCAGGATCACCACCCGCTTTCCCGGGAGGAACCCCATGCAGTTGATGAGCTTCTGGGCGGTTCCGGCGGTGTAGACGCCGGCGGGGCGGGTACCGGGAATCCCCAGAGCCCCCCGGCTCCGCTCCCGGCAGCCCATGGCCAGCACCACAGCCCCGGCCTGAATCTGGCGAAGCCCCTCCGGACTTTGTACCGTCACCAGCCGCTCCGGGCTTAGGTCAATCACCGTGGTGTCCCGGTACAGGGGGATGCCCCGGTTTTCTGCTTCCTGGGCATAGTGGGCTCCGTACTCCGGCCCGGTCAGCTCCTGCCCCAGGGTGTGGAGGCCAAAGCCCGGGTGGATGCACTGGCGGAGAATCCCCCCGGGGGCGGACTCTCTGTCCAGCAGGAGCACATCGGCTCCTGCATCGTAAGCGGCGGCAGCGGCGGCAAGACCTGCCGGACCCGCCCCGATGACCACCACATCATGCTTTTCCATAGTCTGCTCCTTTCCCCAGCAGCCGGGAGTCGCCCCCCGCCTTGGTCACTTCCTCCGCCGGAATCCCCAGGCTTTCTGCCAGGGTGGTGAGAATGGTGGGGGTGCAGAAGCCCCCCTGACACCTGCCCATCATGGCCCGGGTACGGCGCTTGATGCCGTCCATATCCAGGGGCCGGGGATTGACGGCGCAAGCCCCCCGGATTTCTCCCAGGCTCACCTGCTCGCACCGGCACACAATCTTTCCGTACTCCGGGTGCTCATGGATGTATGCGTCCTTTTCTTCCAGAGAAAGCCCCCGGAAGAAATGGGGATTTTCCCGGATGGGGTTGAAATGGGGATTTTCCTCCTTGGGAAGGGGCAGATTTTCGGCTATGTAGCGACCCAGCGCCACACAGCAGCTCAGCCCCGGGGAGTCGATGGCGGCGGCGTGGAAAAGCCCCGGCACGGTCTGGGAAGGCCCCAAGAGGAAGTCCTTTCCCGGGGTGGAAGCCCGGATGCCCGCAAAGGCGGCAATCACCTGCCGGTAATCTACCCCCGGCACACTTTTCCTGCCCAGGGTTTTCACCGTATCCAGCCCCTGGCGGGTGGTTCCGGTGCAGTCCCCATTGGGGACGCTCTGGGCGGTGGGGCCGACTAAGAGGTTTCCGTCCACCGTGGGGGTCACCAGGATTCCCTTGCCCTTTTGGGTGGGCACCTGGAAGATGGTGCGGCTGACCAAAGTGCCCTGGCTCTTGTCCAGGAGCACATATTCTCCCGCTCTTGGGAGGATTTCCGGGAGGGGGTCTCCTGCCAGCCGGGCAATCTCCCCGGCGTGGACTCCGGCGCAGTTTACAATCCACTGAGCCTGCACCTGCTCCCCCTGACTGCTGGTGAGGACAAAGCCCTCATCCTTCCTTTGAATGTCTGTCACCCGGAAGTTCCGGTAAAGGGCTACGCCGTTGTCCATGGCGTTTCCCACGGCGGCGATGGTCAGCTCATAGGGGCAGATAATCCCGGAGGTGGCGGCAAGAAGCACCCCGGTCACCATGGGAGAAAGCCCCGGCTCCAGAGCCCTGGCTTCCTCACCGGTGAGGAGGGACAGGCCGGGAATCCGGTTTTCCTGACCCCGGCGGTAAAGCCCCTCCAGCTGGGCGTTCTCCTCCGGGGAGAAGGCGCAGACGAAAGCGCCGTTGTTTTTGTGAGGCACATGAAGCTCCCGGGCGGCTTCGTACAGGAGGGGATTTCCCTCCCGGTTGAACCGGGCTTTGAGAGTCCCCGGCTCCGGGTCGTATCCGGCGTGGATGATGCCGGAGTTGGCCTTGGAGGCTCCCATGGCCACGTCGTTTTCCGCTTCCAAAAGACAAATTTTCAGTCGGTACCGGGAAAGCTCCCGGGCAGCCATGGCGCCCACCACCCCGGCACCGATAATTGCCACCTGATATTCCAAGGAAAAACCCTCCTTTATGGGTGTTGTATAGTTAGTATAACTTATCCAGGGGATTTTGGCAACTGTTTGTGAAAATTTGCTTAAATATTTTTACTCTACTGTGGGTAGAGAGGAAAAAACCGGGATTCCACCAGGACGTTCCCCCTTTTTCACCGGTAGATTGCCATTGGCCTGGTTTTTCTGTTACAATGACAAAAAAGAAATGGGCCCTTTGCCCGGAAAGAAAAGGAGCGATCCCTATGGGTTTTCAGATTTTTACCGACTCGGCAGCCAACCTGCCCACCCCCTTTGCCAAAGAACATAACATCGGCGTGCTGTGCCTGTCCTACTGCATAGAGGGCAAGAGCTACCAGTGCCCCGATTCCGAGAACTTTGACTATCCTGCCCATTATGCGGCCATGATGGACGGCCCGGTCATCACCACCAGCCAGGTCACCCCGGGGCAGTACATGGAGCAGCTGGAGCCGGTGCTGGAAGCCGGGGAGGATGTGCTGTTCGTGTCCCTGGCCTCCGGAATCAGCGGCTGCTACGCCTCCGGCTGCATGGCCCGGGAGCACCTGCTGGAAAAGTATCCCCAGCGGGAAATTGTGATGGTGGACAGCATGGGTGCCGGCATGGGTGAGGGAATTCTGGTGACCAAGGCTTTGGAGTTTAAGGCCCAGGGCATGACCGCCCGGGAGGCCGGGGAGAAGCTGGAGGCCCTGAAGAAGAAATTGTGCCAGATTTTCTCCGTGGATAACCTCATGTACCTGAAAAAAGGCGGCCGCCTCTCCGGCGCCGCTGCCCTGGTGGGTTCGGTGCTGAACATCAAGCCTCTGCTGAAAGGCTCCGCCGAAGGCAAAATCGTCCCCTTCGGCAAGGTGCGGGGAAGAAAAGCGCTCCTGAACCGCCTGGCAGAGATTTACAAGGAGCGGGTGGTGAACCCCGGTGAGCAGATTGTGGCCATCTCCCACTGCGACTGCCTGGCGGACGCCCAGTACCTGAAAGAGCAAATCCTCTCCGCCCACGCTCCCAAGGAGCTGTGGGTGGTAAACCACGAGCCGGTCACCGGCTCCTACCTGGGCAAAGGCGGCATCGCCCTGTTCTTCCTGGGAGACGAGGACGTGCGGAACATCTGAAAAAAGGGGAGCGGCCACGAAAGCGGCCGCTCCTTATATATATGACGCCCGGCGTGCCGCCGGTGTCAATTTCGCTCGGTAGCTGATGCAGGTCGTCACTTCCCTGACCCGCCCGGTATCGTTACTGCGGTGGAGGTCGGGGTGTCGATAACCTCTATCAAGTACCAACCCAAAATCAAACCGGAACTGCACGGCCCGCTGGCTCCCTCAGTCACCTGCGGTGACAGCTCCCTCCCGGAGGGAGCTATGGGGAGCGTACCTCTCCACATTGGTTTGCTGCTTTTGGGGAAGTGCCTGCTGTGGAATCCCTCAGTCACGCCTCCGGCGTGCCAGCTCCCTTTGACAAGGGAGCCGCGGCGTGCCGCCGCAGTCAATTTCGCACGGTAGCTTTCTGCGAATCGTTACTTCCCTAACCCGCCCGGTATCGTTCTATGTGCGATACCGGGCTTTTTCGTGCTCTCCATCGACAGCGTGGGAAATAAACGCCCCCAAACCCCACAAGCCAAAACGGGGGCAAAAGCTGAAACCCCGCACCCGAGCCAAAGCGAAGGGTCAATCTTCCGATGGTTAGGGGGGATTCTTAAGGGGAAAACACCGAACGGGAGTGAGTTGTTTTCCCCTTAAGCCGGCTTCTTTGCTTACTTTCTTGCCGGAGCAAGAAA
>DVFK01000097.1 GCA_018713285.1 Candidatus Faecousia excrementigallinarum | reverse complement strand
CAAGAAAGTACGGCCCCGCTGGCAAGCGCTTGCAGAAAACCGATTGGAGAAGAGACTCAAAGGTTATAACCGGGTGTCGATAACCACCAGCAAGTACTACCCTACAGCAAACCGTCAGTTTGCCCCCCGCTTGCTCCCTCAGTCACCTGCGGTGACAGCTCCCTCCCGGAGGGAGCCATGTGCCTGTGCCACTTCACATTGGCTTGTGCTTTTGGGGAAGTGCTTACTGTAATCCCAGTCACGCCTCCGGCGTGCCAGCTCCCTTTGACAAGGGAGCCTTTGGGTGCACTGCCGATACCGGGCGGGTCAGGGAAGTAACGAGCAGCAGAAAGCTACCGTGCGTATTGACAGCGGCGGCACGCCGCCTTTGGCTTGTCCCTTTTACGCACCCAATATCATCTCGTTGTCGAAGTACAAGTCGGCAATTTACGGCTTACACCGTGCCAGCTCCCTTTCGTAAGGGAACCTTTGGTAGCACTGACGATACCGGGCATTTTTAGTGAATAGTGAAGAGTGAAGAGTGAATAGGTTCGGCGGCAAGCCGCCGATACCGGGCGGGTCAGGGAAGTAACGAGCAGCAGAAAGCTGCCGTGCGGAATTGTCCGCGGGCACTGCCCGCCGCCGCTCAGGAGCAGCGGTTTTGCTGGTCGGAGAGCATGATGCTGATGATTTCCGAGTCTGTCAGCCGCATGCCCTGGGCGGCAAGACGGTAGACATTGCGGATGGTGCTCTCCACGCCCTTGCTCACAATGCCGTCGCCCCCCATAAACTCGCTGCCCTGGCGGTACATCTCCATGCCTAAGAGCCCCGCCTCTACGGCGGAGGCAATCTTGGCGGCGCAGCTGGCTTTGGCACCGTCGCAGATGACGCCGGAGTTGATGGCCAGGGCATTGACCACCGTGTGGGCTACCTGCTCGTAGCCGCCGCCCAGAAGATAGGTGATACCGGCGGCAGCACCGCAGCCGGCGCTGATGGCACCGCAGTAGGCAGACAAAGGGCCGATGCCCTGCTTTAAGTGAATGGTGGTAAGGTTTGACACCACCAGAGCCCGGTAGAGCTTCTCCTGGGGCAGACCCAGCTCCCGGGCGTAGACAATCACCGGCACGGAGGCGGTGATGCCCTGGTTGCCGGAGCCGGAGTTGATGACCACCGGCTTCTCGCAGCCGCCCATCCGGGCGTCGGAGGCCGCCGCCGCATAGGCTTTGGCCTTGGTGTATACGGAGGGTTCCCGGCAGGCAAGAAGCACCTGACCGATTCTGGCGCCGTAGTTCCGGGTCAGACCCTCCTGGGCGATGTCCATGTTGCAGGTAATCTGGCGGTCCAGAATGGGGGCTACATCCGAAATTTCCACCTCGTCGGCAAAGGTCACAATGTCGGAAATCTCCATTTCCGCCGCCTGCTTCTCTACCTCGGGCTTCCCCAGCCCCTTCTCGTACCGGATTTCCCCATCCCGGCTGACCTGTACCACATTGGTGTGGTCTCCGGCGATGCGGCAGAGGCTGGTGTGCTCCCCTGCTGTCAGCCGGATGCAGATGTCAAATACCTCTCCCGTCTGGGATTCCTCCACGGAGAAGGCTGCGGCTTTCAGATAATTTTCAATCTCTTTTTTCTGCTCCGGGGTCACCTGGGAGATGACCAGGAGCTTATTGGTGGGGTCTCCGGCGATGATACCGGCGGCGGCAGCGGCTTCCAGACCGTGCATCCCGTCGGTGTTGGGGACGATGACGCTTTTCACATTTTTGATAATGTTGCTGCTGACGCAGATCTCCACCCGCTCCGGGCGCTGGGGCAGCTCCGCCGCCGCCAGAGCCGCCGCATAGGCTACGGCGATGGGCTCGGTGCAGCCCATGGCAGGCACCAGCTCCTCCTTTAAGATATGCAGAAAATGGTCATATTTCTGTCTGTCCATCTTGTGTCCTCTTTTCAAAAAATTTCCTAACCATAACTATACAGGAAAATCGGGATTTTTCAAGTATTTTCCCCGGATTTCTCCCGGGAAGACAAGGAGCCCAGGATTTCTTCCCAATGTTTCCAATTTTGCGTAATTGTCCGCTTTTTGTTGACAGATTCCCTGGGGAATGATATAATTTTTTATGTTTTGGCAAAAAATAAAACGCCCCGCATCTGGCGGGGAATGGGAAAGGGGAAGCTTTGGTTATGCATGGATTTTCTGAGCCTTTTCCCCTGAAACCCCGGCTGGGAGACCTGCTTGCCGTCCTTTTGGTGGCGGTGCTGGGGGTGGGAGTGTTCCTTGCCTTTCTTCCCGGCAGCTCCCAGACCCCGCAGACCCTGGAAATCTATCAGGATGGGCAGCTTCTTCGCCGGGTGTCCCTTACGGAGGATCAGACCTTTGTGATGGAAGGGGCGTACAAAAATACGGTGGAGATTCGAGGGGGACGGGTGGCCATCGTGGAATCCGACTGCCCCGGGGAGGACTGTGTCCACTCCGGCTGGTGCAACACCCCTGGCCAGAGTATCGTGTGCCTGCCCAACCGGGTGGAGCTGCGGATTCTGGGCACCCCTCAGGAAGGAGAGGTGGACGGTGTTTCGGGATAAGGAAAGTTTTTCGGGACCCCGGCAGATTGCCGCCGGGGCCATGCTCACCGCTCTGGCTCTGGCCCTTTCTTACACGGAGCGGTTCATCCCCTTGCAGCTCCTCATCCCCCTGCCCGGGGTAAAGCTGGGGCTTGCGAACCTCATTACCCTCTTTGCCCTGTACTTCTGGGGGGCAGGACAGGCCCTGGGGATTCTTGTTTTGCGGTGCTTTTTAGGAGCGGTGTTCGGGGGCGGTATCACCGGGCTTTTGTTCTCCCTGACAGGAGGGCTTCTGGCTCTGGGGGTCATGACCCTTGCCCGGCGGATTCGGTGGCTCTCCATTTATGGGGTGAGCATCCTGGGCGCTGCCGCCCACAACATTGGCCAGATTGCCGCCGCTGTGCTTCTGATGCACTCGGTGTATGTGGCAGCCTACCTTCCCTGGCTGCTGCTGGTGTCCTTGCTCACAGGGAGCCTCATGGCTTTCTGTGCCGCCGGATGCTTCCGGGGACTGCTTTCCGCCGGATTCCGGCCTACCACGTAAAAAAGCTGATTCTCCTCCCCCTCAAAAGGGAGAGGTCATACCATAGATACATTTATATATTGGAGGAACCCACATGAAAAAAATCATTGCTCTGACCCTGGCCCTGCTTCTGGCCCTGACTGCCTTCACCGGCTGCCGTGCCACCGCAGTGGTAGGGGTGACCCAGCCCACCGAAACCACCAAGCCCACGGAAACCCAGCCTCTGGGTGACGACGCCGTGAAAACCGGCCTGAGTATGACCACCACCCTGTCTTCCAGCAAAAATGCCGGAGAAGAGGCAGGACTGTCCCAGGCGGATGTGACCATGGTGGCTGTCACCGTGGATGAGAAGGGTGTCATCGTCCAGTGCGTCATTGACGGTGTTCAGGCCAAGGTGAACTTCGACAGCACCGGTGCCATCACCAGCGACACGAATGCTGACGTCCTGTCCAAGAACCAGCTGGGGACGGATTACGGCATGGGCAAGTACAGCCCCATCGGTAAGGAGTGGAACCAGCAGGCTCAGGCCCTGGCAGACTACGTGGAGGGCAAGACCCTGGAGGAAGTGAAGGGCATTGCCATCACTGAGGAGGGTAAGGCTGCCGACGCCGACCTGTCCTCCTCCGTCACCATCGCCATTGCCGGGTTCATCCCTGCCATCGAGGCGGCGGTGATGGGCGCCCAGAACCTGGGTGCCAAGGCTTCCGACACCTTGAAGCTCACCACCACCACTTCTGTTGCCAGCAGCAAGAGCGCAACCGCAGAAGAAGCAGGCCTTGCTCAGGCAGACTGCTACGCCGCTGCCCTGACCTTGGAAGGGGAGACCATCACCTCTGCCGCCATCGACTCTGTCCAGGCCAAGGTGAACTTTGACAATACCGGCGCCATTACCACGGACCTGACCGCCCAGGTGCTCACCAAGAACCAGCTGGGTGCGGATTACGGCATGGGCAAGTACAGCCCCATCGGCAAGGAGTGGAACGAGCAGACCGCTTCCTTCTGCCAGTATATCACCGGCAAGACCATCGACCAGGTGCTGGGCATTGCCATCAACCAGGACAACAAGCCGGCAGATGCCGACCTGGCTGCTTCCGTGACCATTTCCATCGGCAGCTTCCTGGAGCTGGTCTCCCAGGCAAAGTAAGATGAAGCGGTTTTTGCCCCTTCTTCTGGCAGTCCTCCTTCTGGGGGGCTGCACCCCCAAGGAGCCTCAGGAGAGCCGGTATCAGGCTACCTTTCTGGAGCTTTTTGACACGGTGACCACCATTGTGGGCTATGCCCCTTCGGAGGAGGCTTTCCAGGAGACCGCCCAAGACATTCACGATGCCCTGGAAAGCTACCACCAGCTCTTTGACATCTACAACACCTACCCCGGGGTGGTGAATCTCAAAACCCTCAACGAGACCGCAGCTACCGCCCCGGTGAAGGCGGACGAGAAGATTATAGAGCTTCTCAAGTTCTGCCGGGAGGTGTACGATGCCACCTCCGGCAAAGTAAACATCGCCATGGGAAGCGTCCTGCAGCTGTGGCACGATGCCCGGGAAGATGGCATTGCCGACCCGGCAAACGCCAAACTTCCTCAGGAGGAAGCCCTTACAGAGGCTGCCAAGCACGGGGATCTTTCCCAGCTGATTCTGGACGAAGAAGCGGGGACGGTGTTCTATGCCGACCCGGAGATGAGCCTGGATGTGGGTGCCATTGCCAAGGGCTACGCCCTGGAGCAGGTGTGCAAAACCGCACCGGAAGGGCTCTTAATCAGCGTGGGGGGAAACGTCCGGGCAACCGGCCCCAAGCCTGACGGAGGCAGCTGGGTGGTAGGCATCCAGAACCCCACAGGAGAGGACGGGTATCTTCACACGGTGGAGGTGCAGGACATTTCCGTAGTCACCAGCGGAGACTACCAGCGGTACTACACGGTGGATGGGGTGTCCTACCACCACATCATCGACCCCGCAACCAATTACCCCGGCAGACTCTGGCGGGCGGTGACGGTGCTTTGCCCCGACTCCGGCCTGGCAGACGGCCTTTCCACCGCCCTGTTCCTCCTGCCTCAGGAGGCAGGTCAAGCCCTTTTGGACAAATTCGGCTGTGAAGCCCTGTGGGTGGACAGCGACAACAATCTTTCCTACAGCCCCGGCTTCCGGGACTATATCCGCACATAAAAAATGCGAGGTGCAAGCTATGAAAAAATTATTCTGGGGTGGTATCCACCCAAAAGGAAATAAATCCCTGTCCCGGGGTACGGGACTGACCCCGGTGCCTGCTCCCAAAGAGGTGGTGCTGCCCATGTTCCAGCACATCGGCGCCGCCTGCACCCCCACGGTGAAGGTGGGAGACACGGTGAAGCTGGGACAGCTGGTTGGCGACGGGGAGGGGCTGTGCGCTCCTGTCCACGCCAGCGTGTCCGGCAAGGTCATTGCCATTGAAAACCGTCCCCACACCTCCGGCCGGGAGATTCTCTCGGTGGTGGTTGCCAACGACGGTCTGGACACCCCGGACGGAAGCCTTCCCCCCTATGCTGACTACCGGAAGCTGACCCCGGAGGAGATTCTCCACCGGATTCATGCGGCTGGCATCGTGGGCATGGGCGGCGCCGCCTTCCCCACGGACGTGAAGGCCTTCTCCGCCCTGGACAAGGTGGACTATGTGATTATCAACGCCTGTGAGTGTGAGCCTTATATCACCGCCGACGATACCCTCTTGTGCACCTGGCCCAAAGAGGTGCTCACCGGTGTGGAGATTCTGAAATTTGCCCTGTCTCCCACCCACGCTGTCATTGCCATTGAGGACAATAAGCCGGAGGCCATTGCCGCTATGGAGTCCGTGTGCAAGGGCACGGAGGTGGAGGTGCGGGTGCTGCCCACCCGGTATCCCCAGGGTGCGGAGAAGCAGCTGGTGTGCGCCGTCACCGGACGGCAGGTGCCCCCCGGAAAGCTCCCGGCAGCGGCAGGCTGCGCCGTGTTCAACGCCGCCACTGCCTACGCCGTGTACCAGGCGGTGATGGAGGGCAAGCCCCTGACCCAGCGGATTCTCACCGTCACCGGCGACGGCGCCAAGGCTCCCAAGAATATGCTGGTGCGCCTGGGCACCACCTTCCTGGAGACCATTGAAGCTGCCGGCGGTATGAAGGAAAGTACCTGCAAGGTGCTCTCCGGCGGTCCCATGATGGGCGTTGCCCAGGGAAATCTCCAGGCTCCGGTGCTGAAAGCCACCAACACCATTTTGTGCCTGACGGATGCCAACACCCCGGCAGAAAACCCTGTATGTATCCGCTGCGGCAAGTGCCTGACCACCTGCCCCATGCATTTGCAGCCTCTGTATCTCTACCGGGCAGTAAACAGCGGCAATCTTCAGGAGCTGAACCGTCTGAACCTCATGGACTGCATGGAGTGCGGCTGCTGCAGCTTCGGCTGCCCCGGAAAGCTTCCCCTGGTGGCTACCTTCCGGAAGGGCAAGCAAATGGTAAAGGAGGCCAAAAAGGTATGAATCTGATTGTCAATTCCTCCCCCCATATCCACGGCGGGGAGACCACAAGAAAGCTGATGCTCCGGGTGGTGCTGGCCCTCCTGCCCGCCCTGGCTGTGGGTGTGTATTTCTTCGGGCCCCGGGTGCTGACCCTGACCCTCACCTCCATGGCGGCTTGCCTGGTGTTTGAGTGGCTGTACCGGGTGGTCACCCGCCAGAGCTACACCCTGCCGGACGGCTCCGCCCTGGTCACCGGTTTGCTGTTCACCCTGACCCTGCCTGTCAGCGTTCCCTACTGGCTGGTGATTGTGGGTGCAGCCTTCGCCATGATCGTGGTGAAGGGGATGTGCGGCGGCCTGGGACAAAATGTGTTCAATCCCGCCCTGGGTGCCCGGGCGTTTTTGATGCTCCTGTGGCCTCAGTACCTGGTGCGCTTCCCTGAAGTAAGCTCCTGGCTGTCTGTGGGACAGGTGGACATGGTGTCCTCCGCAACGCCCCTGCACCATCTGGTGATGCCCTCCCTTCCCGATGTGAGCCTTATGGATATGTTCCTGGGGAACATGGTTGGCTCCATGGGTGAGGTTTGCACCCTGGCAATTCTCTTAGGCGGCATTTACCTCATTGCCCGGAAGGTCATCTCCTGGCGGATTCCTGCTGCCTATCTTGGCACCGTGGCGGTGCTGACCCTGATTTTCTCCCGGGGACAGTCTCCGGTTCTGTTTATGGCTTACCACCTGCTGGGCGGCGGCCTGATGTTGGGTGCCTTCTTCATGGCCACCGACTACGCCACCTCTCCTGTGACCCCTGTGGGTCAGCTGGTGTACGGCCTGGGCTGCGGTGTGCTCACCGTGATTTTCCGCTACTTCGGCCTGTTCCCGGAGGGCGTCACCTATGCCATTCTGATTATGAACGCCTGTGCCTGGGCCATTGACCGGATTACCCCGCCCAGACGGTTTGGAGGTGCTGTAAAATGAAGCGACATCTGATTCCCGCAATCGCTTTCGTGGTTGCCCTGTGCCTGCTGCTGGCTTGCAGCGCAATCCTTGCCCCCACCGCCCGGGAAAAGGAACAGGAGACCCTCAACTGGCTGTGCAGCCAGATTCTTCCCGGCGGGGAGAACTTCACCCAGGAGGCCTACTCCGGGGAGGACGAGAACATCGTGGCGGTTTTCAAGGCGGATAAGGGATTTGTGATTCAGACCCGGGTCCGGGGCTACGCCGACGACATTGTGGCTCTTGTGGGCGTGAACACCGACGGCACCATCGCAGGCCTGGTGGTGCAGGAGATGCAGGAGACTCTGGGACTGGGTATGCAGGCTTTGTCCTCTGTGGAGTTTCTCTCCCAGTTCCTCTTTGAAGGCACCAGCTTTACGGTAGGGGAGAACGTGGACGCCCTCACCGGCGCCACCGTCACCTCCAAGGCCATCGCCAAGGCGGTAAACTCCGCCAGCGCCTATGTCACCGGTGCCGATGTGGACTCCGGGGCAACCCAGTGGGGAGGTTAAAGGATGAACAGAAATACATTTTTGATGATTCTCGTTGGGCTTGCCTGCCTTGCCCGGCTCCTGGTCAAGACCTTTGTGCCGGATTTGATTCTTCCCGGCCTGGATGTGGCTTTTGTCTGCGCCCTGTCTCTGGCAGCCTGTCTGCTGGAAGCCTGGTTCAGCCGGAAGGAGAGCGGCTGCCCCGTGTGCGATTTTGTTTACGGCGCCCTGGCCTTCGGCGTGCTGCCCCTGGCCTGCGGCTGGTCTGACCCCACCCTGGCGGCAGTTCTGGCTGCCGTGGGCGGCGTAGGCCACCTGGTTCTCAGCTTCCTCTTCGGGAGCCTTCGCCAGCGCCTGAAACCCGGCAGCCTGGTAGCCCCGGCGGCAGCAGCCTTCCTGCTGTTCCTGGCCTTCCAGGGCTTCACCGGATTCATCGGCTTCTATCTGTAAGCCCCTTTCCCCATAGCAAAAAGTTCCGCAGGCAACACCTGCGGAATTTTTTGTTGCAATTTACTGAATACCCGGCTTTTTCAGACTCTCAATCGACAGCGTGGGAACAAAGCACCGCAAAATCCCACAGACCCAAACGGGTGCAGAGGCTAAAACCCACCACCCCGGGCCAAAGCGAAGGGTCAACCTCCCGATGGTTCCTCCCGGGGGATTCTCAAGGGGGGAACAATTCGAGCGGGAGCGAGTTGTTCCCCCCTTGAGCCGGACAACTTTCCTTACTTTCTTGCCGGAGCAAGAAAGTAAGGCCCTGCTGGCAAGCGCCCGGAGTGCCTCCGGTGTCAATTTCGCTCGGTAGCTGATGCAGGTCGTCACTTCTCTGACCCGCCCGGTATCGTTATTGCGGTGGATGGTGGGGTATCGATAACCACCAGCAAGTACCACCCCCAAAGCAAACCGTCAGCTTGCCGCCCGCTGGCTCCCTCAGTCACCTGCGGTGACAGCTCCCTCCCGGAGGGAGCTATGGGGTGCATACCTTTCCACATTGGCTTGTTCTTTGGGAAAGTCCCTGCTGTAATCCCTCAGTCACGGCTACCGCCGTGCCAGCTCCCTTTGGCAAGGGAGCCTTTTGACTTTCCTGTTTACGCACCCTTATCATCTCGTTGTCGAAGTACCGGTTCTCAGTCACAGCGAATTCCACGCCCATTTCCCACAGCCGGCACCGGCTTCCTTTTCCGAGGGCACTTTTACAAGATAAAAAATCAGGGAGAACCTCCGGTTTTGGGGACTCTCCCTGGTTTTTTATATGGTTCTTGTCCACTCGGTGATGAGGATGCCGGGAATCAGCCAGATGCAGTGATAGAGAAGCAGATTTGCCGGGGTCAGCAGGTGCAGGCTTCCCAAAAGCACCAGGGTCAGCATGATGCCAAGACCCAGAATGCCGCCGATCAGGTGGATGATGAGACCCAGAATCCAGGTCAGCCGCAGGGCTCTGGCTCCTGTGATGCCGTAGGCAATGGGGGACAGACCGTCCCGGGTGGTGAGGAGCAGACAAGGGGCCTCCTCCGGCACCTCCTTCTGCCACAGCTCCTCCGGGTTCTGGGGGAAGAGAAAACGCTTGGTTTTCAGACCCAGCCGGGCGTGAAGGCTCTGCTCGTTCAGAGAGAATTCCTTGGAGAGCACCAGGGGCCGGAGATTCTTGTGGGCGATGAGGGTGGTAAGACCTGCCACGGTGGACTTGGACTTGCCGTAGGTCATGGCAAAGAGGCCGCACAGCTCCCCGTCCACCGCCACATACACACCGTCCGCCAGCTGGATGTTCTGAGGAACCTCCACACCCATCTGACGCAGGAACTGGGCAGAGCCAGCCAGCACCGGTTCCCCACGTACCTGGCAGCCGATGCCGCCCTCGTAGGCCTGGAAAGCCTGGGCGTCATAGTGGCGGCCGTTCCGGCTGTCCAGCACCTGGGTGAAAAGGGGTGCCAGGGCACTGTCCGCCGCCACCATCAGGGCGGTGCTGTAAGCTACAATCTCGTCCGGGTCCCGGTGTCCGAAGAACTTGACGCCGTTCATCTTCACCATGTTCCCGGGGAACAGATCCTTGTGGGTCAGAGGGAACACCGCCTTGCCGGAAAGTCCCACAATGCCCTGCCAGCCGCAGATGACCGTGCCCAGACGATGGAGACGGCGCTGCAAAATGGCGGCGGGGCGGCTGAAAATCACGAAAGCAGAGGCAGGGGCTGCCGCCAGAAGGCTTACGGCCCACACCTGGAAGAAGGCGGATACAGAGCCGCCCAGCACCCCGGCCACAGCGGCGATGGCGGCAGAGACCAAAAAGGCGACGAGGGCGTAAATGTCCCGGACCTTCTGGGGGGTGGAGGGGCGATCCAGGTTGTCCATGAAGTCCTCCACCTGACCCTCTTTCCGCAGGAATCCGGCGGCGCCTTCATAGTAATCCGGGCAGGCGGCCACGCCGTCCAGCCTCGTGGCCTTGCGCATGGTGTCAAGCATGCCCATCCGGTCCATCCGCTCCTGGTAGGCGTTGCACAGGGACAGGGTCACCTGGAGACTGAACACAGCGCAGCAGGGTACCCGCAGCTGCTGCAGGCAGAAGAAGGCGTCCACGCAGCACACCAGGAACGTGATAAGCAATAGGGTGTTGAGGGTAAAGCGCTTCCGGAAGGGGGCGAACAGGCCGTCAATCATCTGGGCGCTTCCCAGAAGCCCTGACAACAGCATGACGAAAATCTGGAAAAACACCATCAGCCGCATCCGGGAGGGGTCTACCATGTTCATGGCGTAAAGGGCCGTGGACAGTCCCGAGAGAATCACCAGCAGAGCGCTGAGGAAAATCGCCGCCTGGAGCTTTCCCAGACCCTTTTCCGCCAGCTCGTAATAGAGCTTCTCCGGTCCGGCAATCAGCTGCCGTTTCAGCTCCCGGAGCCGGGACCGGGGCTGGAAGATAATGGGCTGGGGCGGGACATACTCGCCCATGGGCTGCTCAAATTCCGGTTCCCATTTGTCCGTAAAGGCCTCCGGCGCTTCCGGTGTCTGCGGTGTTTCCGGGGTTTCCGCAGGAGTTTCCTCCGCCGGAATGTTCTCCGGCTGTTCCAAAACCTCCACAGGCGGGATTATCTCCACCACAGGTTCTTCCGGTTCCGCCGGGAGAGCCTCCGGTTCTTCTTCCGGCACTTCCTCCGGCTGGGGTTCTTCTTCCAGGGTTTCTTCCACCACCGCCTCCATGCGGATGGTGGTGGCGGAGAAATCCGACGAAACTTCTACGGTTTCTTCTGCCGGTTCTTCTGCCGGGGGTTCCTCGTGGGGCTTCTTTTCCTCCGGCTCATGGGAGCCAAACTCCCGCATAATTTCTTCCAGGTCAAATTCCTGGGAAAGGTCTTGTGCCATACCTGTATCCCTCCTATTTCTGCAAACGCTGGCGCAGAGCCTCATACAACAGCACCGAGGCGGCGCAGGAGGCATTGAGGGAGGAGATGTTTCCCTTCATGGGAATGTGCACCGTCACATCGCAGTTCTTCCGCACCAGGGGGCTCATGCCGGAGCCTTCGTTGCCGATGACAATGGCCGCCGGGATGGTGAGATCCGCCTGATACATGGGGATGGACCCTTCCGCAGCGGTGCCGAAAATCCACACGCCCTTCTCTTTCAGGTCGGCAATGGCGGCGTTGATGTTGGTGACCCGGGCTACGGGCATATACTCCACCGCTCCGGCAGAGGCTTTGGCTACCGTGGCGGTGAGGCCAACGCTGCGGCGCTTGGGGATGATTACCCCGTGGGCACCCACGCACTCCGCAGAACGGAGGATTGCCCCTAAGTTGTGGGGGTCTGTCAGCTCATCGCAGATGACAAGAAGGGGAGCTTCCCCCTTGCTGGCGGCATTTTCCAGCAGGTCATCCAAGGTGGCATATTCCCGGGCGGCAGCCAGGGCAATGACCCCCTGGTGGGCATGGGTGGTGCTCATGGCGACCAGCTTTCTTCTGTCCACCGGCACCACCACGGCGCCTGCCTCTTTTGCCTGGGCAGCCAGCCGCTGCAAAGCCCGGTCCGTCTCCCCGGCGGCAATGAATACCTTGTCGATGGTGCGCCCGCTGCGCAGAGCCTCCGTCAAAGCGTTCCGCCCCTCCAGCTGGCCTTCCACTTCCTCCGCTACCTGGGGAGGAAAGTTCCGTTTTTCTCTCATAAACTGTCCATTCCTTTACAAAAAAGCTATAATGTCCATAGTAGTAGCACTATTATAACAAAAATTTCTCCCGTGGACAACTGTTTTTTCGCCCTTTCGGAAAAACTGCCGGAAATTTACAGAAAATTCACCCATTTGCCCCGAAAGATTCATTGCAGACCCAGGCAAAATATGATATGATAGGCTGAATAGAAAATGAATGAAAATACAACAGGAGGTTCCCAATGGATAACAGTCACAACAATCCTGACAAATCCCCCAAGGAAGACGGTAAGCGGCCCAGAAGTCTTATCACTTCCCTGATTATTACCGCAGTCATCATTCTGGTTTTCACCGTAGTTTACAACATGATTGTAGGCAGCCGGTACACCGAGACCGACTACACCCAGTTTGCCCAGGAGATGGACAAGGGCAATCTGGCAGAGGCGGAAATCCGGACGGACCGAATCATCTACCTGACCAAGGAACAGGCATCCCTCCCTGCCGGGCAGCAGAAGGCCTACTACACCGGCCTCCCCCTGGGCGCCGACACCCTGGAGCTGGGCGATCAGCTGCTGGACATGGGGGTAAAGGTCAAATTCCCCATTGTGGAGGATAATTCCACACTTTTGATGATTCTTTACTATGTGGTCATGTTCGGCGGCGTGTTCCTTCTCATGCGGATGATTACCAAGCGCATGAGCGGCGACGGCCTTATGGGAGGCATCGGCGCCAGCAAGGCCAAGGTCTACATGGAGAAGCAGACGGGCGTCACCTTCAAGGATGTGGCAGGCCAGGACGAGGCCAAGGAATCCTTGCAGGAGATTATCGATTTTCTCCACAATCCCCAGAAATATGCAGACATCGGCGCAAAGCTCCCCAAGGGCGCACTGCTGGTAGGCTCTCCCGGTACCGGCAAGACCCTCCTTGCCAAGGCAGTTGCCGGTGAGGCCAATGTGCCCTTCTTCTCCATCTCCGGTTCGGACTTTGTGGAGATGTTCGTGGGCGTGGGTGCCAGCCGGGTGCGGGACCTGTTCCAGCAGGCGGCAAAGGTGGCGCCTTGTATCATCTTCATTGACGAAATCGACGCCGTAGGCCGCTCCCGGGACTCCCGGTACGGCAGCAACAGCGAGCAGGAGCAGACATTGAACCAGCTTCTGGGGGAGATTGACGGCTTCGACTCCTCCAAGGGCATTGTGTGTCTGGCGGCAACCAACCGTCCTGAGATTCTGGACAAGGCACTGCTGCGTCCCGGCCGGTTTGACCGGAGAATCATTGTGGACCGTCCCAACCTCCAGGGCCGTCTGGACACCTTGAAGGTACACACCCGGAAGATTAAGCTTGCGGAGGATGTGGATCTGCGGAAGATTGCCCAGGCTACCGCCGGTGCGGTGGGTGCGGACCTTGCAAACCTGGTGAACGAAGCAGCCCTCCGGGCGGTGCGCCACAAGCGCAAAGCCGTAAATCAGGAGGATTTGATGGTGTCCTTCGAGACGGTGATTGCCGGCACGGAGAAGAAGAACACGGTGCTGACAGACATGGAAAAGCGGATTGTTGCCTACCACGAGGTGGGTCACGCCCTGGTGGCGGCGCTGGAGAACCACACCCAGCCGGTATCCAAAATCACCATCGTGCCCCACACCTCCGGCGCTCTGGGCTACACCATGCAGATGCCGGAGGAGGAGAAGTACCTCCACACCCTCCAGGAGCTGGAAACGGAGCTGCGTACCCTGGTAGGCGGCCGTGCCGCAGAGGAAGTGGTGTTCGGTGTTCAGACCACCGGTGCCGCCAACGACATCCAGCGGGCTACCGCCCTGGCCAAGAACATGGTGGCCCAGTACGGCATGAGCAAGGCCCTGGGCCTGATGGCTCCCGGCTCCGTCAGCCACCAGTATCTGGAAACCCAGACCTATCTGGACTGCTCCCAGGAAACTGCGGCTCTCGTAGACCGGGAGGTGCAGAAGATGCTGAGCGACGCCCTGGAAGCCGTGAAGGAGCTTCTGCGGCAGCACAGAGGCCTTCTGGACGAGGTATCTTTGTACCTTCTGTCCAAGGAGACCATCACGGGAGAGGAACTGATGACTTATGTCAACCGGGAAGGGGAGGCAACCCGGGAGGAAAGCCAGGAGGTTCCCGAAACCCAGGAGGCTTCCCAGAGCCAGGAGACTTCCGAAGCATAACAACCCCCGGAAAAACCACAAGTCCCCAGGCGATGCCTGGGGACTTCTTTTTTTCATCTTACCTGTTCCCTGACCCACCCGGTGTCGGCGGGCAGTGCCCGCAGCCAATGCGCACGGTAATCTTCAGCAAATCGTTACTGCCCCTCCAGTGCCCGCCGGGGTGCCCCCGGTGGCAATTTCGCACGGTAGCTTTCTGCGATTCGTTTTTTCCCTGACCCGCCCGGTATCGTTACCGAGCGGAATGGGTAGCGAAAACACCGGCACCATGCACGTATTGACAGCGGCGGCACGCCGCAATACCTCCCTCCGGGAGGGAGGTGGCTTGGGGCGCAGCCCCAAGACGGAGGGAGCCATCGGGCGCACAGGCTGTTTGTCTGCCGGAGGTGGTACCTCCCCAAAGCTATCTCATTTCCTATGCCCATTGGAGGCAACCAAACAGTAAAATCGGCATCGGGTATCGATGACCACCAGCAAGTACCCACCCATCCCCAAACCGCCAGTTTTCTGCCCGCTTGCTCCCTCAGACGCCTTCGGCGCCAGCTCCCTCCCGGAGGGAGCTATGGAGTGCGGTGAAACAAAGTGGCCTGTTGTAAAATGGGAGATTTGCAACAGGTCACTTTGTTTTGGTAAACTTTAGCACTCTTTCTGCAAGAGTGCTAAAGTTTTCATTTTGTTCACGAAATGTCCATAAAAAAACCGATTTTTGGGGGTATGCTTATACATGAAAAGAGAAAGGAAACAAGGTGAGTCCCAATGGAAGGTTTCTACAGCCGGTGAAATCAAAACCGGCAGACCCAAAGGCGGCCGGTCCGGCCGAAAAGAAAACGACAGGAATTTGTTTGGAGGTATTTTTATGTTTGAACTTACAAGAAGAAATCACAACAACGGCGTAAACAGCTACAATCCCTTCCGGGAGATGGAAGAACTGGAGCGGAATTTCTTTGCTGACCCCTTCGGCAGCTTCTTCCGCAGCGGCGCTTTGGCGGAGTTTAAGACCGACATTCAGGACAAGGGCGACCATTATCTGCTGGAGGCGGATTTGCCCGGCTTCCAGAAAGAGGATATCCATCTGGATTTGAATGGCGATGTACTCACCATCAACGCAGAGCGGAAGTCCCAGCACAAGGAGGAGAAGGACAGCTACATCCGCTGCGAGCGCTCCTACGGCCAGTACGCCCGTCAGTTTGACATGAGCGCCGTGGACACCCAGGGCATCAAGGCCAAGTACGACAACGGCGTCCTGACCCTGACCCTCCCCAAGAAGCAGCAGGTCCTCCCCGAATCCAAGCGCCTGGAAATCGAATAAGCGGGGCGGGCAGTGCCCGCTGACAATTTCGCACGATAGCTTTCTGCTACTCGTTACTTCCCTGACCCGCCCGGTATCGTTACTGCGGTGCAGTAGGTGCAAAGACCAAAGCCCCCCTTGCCAAAGGGGGGTGGTTTGGCGAAGCCAAACCGGGGGGATTCCGAGGGTGGCAGGTTTCCACATGGGTTTGTACTTTGAAGAAGTGCCTGCTGTGGAATCCCTCAGTCACGACTCCGGCGTGCCAGCTCCCTTTAACAAGGGAGCCGCGGCGTGCCGCCGCAGCCAATTTCGCACGGTAGCTTTCTGCGAATCGTTACTTCCCTAATCCGCCCGGTATCGGCGGGCAGTGCCCGCTGACGATTTCGCACGGTAGCTTTCTGCGATTCGTTACTTCCCTGACCCGCCCGGTATCGGCGGGCGGTGCCCGCAGACAATTTCGCACGGTAGCTTCCTACTACTCGCTACTTCCCTGACCCGCCCGGTATCGTTCTATGGTACGATATCGGGCTTTTTCGTGCTTTCAATCGACAGCGAGGGAAGAAAGTACCCCAAAATCCCACAAACCCAAACGGGGGCAGGGGCTGAAACCCACCACCCGAGCCAAAGCGAAGGGTCAATCTTCCGATGGTTAGGGGGGATTCTTAAGGGGAAAACACCGAACGGGAGTGAGTTGTTTTCCCCTTAAGCCGGCTTCTTTGCTTACTTTCTTGCCGGAGCAAGAAA
>DVFK01000096.1 GCA_018713285.1 Candidatus Faecousia excrementigallinarum | reverse complement strand
AATTTTGTGCTGGAATACCTGTATGACCGCTTTGTGGTGTTCGGGAAAACCCTGGATACTTACCAGAAAACTGCCAAGTAAAAAGCCGCCGGGAAACCGGCGGCACTGGAAAATGGAATATCGAAGTGCGAAAAGGAACAGGCATGATTTTGGTCATGCCTGTTCCTTTCGCATCATCCTATTTTGCTTGAAAGCCCTCAGGGCTATTCAGAGCGTTCTTTCATAGCATATTTCCTCAGTACCGAAGCAAGGCTTGATTCTCCCATATGTGACAAATCCGCAGGACTCATAGAATTTCCTCGCCCTGGTATTCTCCGTAAATACCCACAGCATGATTTTGTGATAACCTGCTGCCTTCACATCTTCCAGCACTTTTTCCATCATCTTGGTGCCATAGCCTTTTCGCCACTTGTTCTGGAGGCTGTGAATGCAGATGAGCTCTGCATAATCCGGCATATCGTTGTCTCTGGCTTTGTCCCAATATGCGATACAGTGAGGTGTCCCATCCACTTCCAGAATGTAACCGTTACCTTGCTTCTCCTCCAGTAACCACTGATACATGGCTGTGGCACGGGTGAGATCGGTTGCTTTCTCCAGTACATCCGGTGAGAGAATATCCCCAAAAGCGGCTTTCCAACTTTCCGTTTGGATATAAGCCAAAGCTTTTTCGTCTCCTTGCCGTACCTTCCGAATGGAATATTTCATACTGCTGCCACCTCCTGATGGGAATAAACTACTGACGGCATTCAGACAAAGCCAAATGCCGTCAGACGGATATTACATTATTTGCTTGCCAGATTTACGAGGATATCCACGCAGGTTTCAATACCCAGTTTGCTGCTGTTCAGGCAGATATCATAGTTTTGGGCGGTGCCCCAGGTGCGGCCTGTGTAGTGCTGGTAGTTTACCCGGCGGCGCTTATCCTTTTCCTGTAAACGGGCTTCCGGGCTCTTTTCGGACTCACCATACAGCCGGACAATCCGTTCTGCCCGATAGGCCATATCTGCATGGATAAAAGCGTGGAGGGCATCCGGCCGATCCTTCAGGATGTAGTCGGCATTCCGGCCCACAATGACACAGGGGCCTTTGTCTGCCAGCTGCAAAATCACACTGCACTGAATATTCCACAGGAAATCTGCGGCAGACATTCCGTTCATTACTCCGGGGACACCCTGGGGGGCAAAAGCGTAGGAAAGAAAACTCTTTCCGGGGGAGTGTTCCCCGTGTTCTTCTACAAATTGGGGGGCAAAGCCGGATTCCATGGCAATCTGGTCCACCAGTTCCTTGTCATAGAAGGGGATACCCAGTTTTTGCGCAACCTCCCGGCCAATGCTGCGGCCGCCGCTGCCGAATTCACGGCTGATGGTAATAATCTTTTTCTCCATATTTAGGGCCTCCTTTTTGCATCAGAATCTGATACCACTATTATAACAACCCGGGAGAAAAAGTCAAATGCAAAGGTTACTCAGGGCTTGAAGTAACCCAGGCAAATCAGGTGGGGACCGGTGTGGGTTCCAACGGTACTGCCCACAATGCCTCTTGGTACCATACTCCACTTCAGATCGGCGGTTTCCAGGAATGCGGTCAGGTCGGCATCGTCCGTACCGGTATGGGCAATCATAGCGGGCATATTGGGATCCTGGGGCGTTTCCTCTACCAGCTTATTCAGAGCGGCGTGGGCGGCTTTGACGCCTCTGGCCTTGCTGATTACCTGGAGAACACCATCCCTGACAGTCAGCACAGGACGGATGCCCAAAAGTGTTCCGGCGGCTCCGGCGGCCTTGGAGAGCCGTCCGCCTTTCACCAGATAATCCAGGGTGTTCACAATGCCATAAACGGTGAGGCGGGTCTTTGCGTTTTCTATTTCCTCAGCCAGTCTCTGGGCGTTGTAACCCTTCTCCCGGAGCTGCAGGGCATAGTCCAGCAGCAGCCGCTGGCCGATGGTAACGGAAAGGGTATCCACTACCCACACACAGTCGCTGTATTCCTGGGCAATGGCTATTGCGCTCTGATAGGTGCCGGACAGGGCAGAGGAGATACACAGCACCACGGCCTCATCTCCTGCATCCTTTACCTCCTGGAAAGCTTTTTCAAATTCGTAGGGAGCAGGCTGGCTGGTGGTGGGAAGCTCCTTGCAGGAGGCCAATTTGTTGTAGAATTCCTCCTGGGTGATATTTACACCGCTTAAATACTCATGCTCTCCAAAGTTGATGGGAATGGGAATCAGCTTGACGCCCAGTGCCTTGGCCTCTTCTGCGGTGAGATCAGATGCGCTGTCAATAATCAGTTGAACTGCCATAAATCCTCCATTATTCCTGCACCAGCATATCAAATCGCCGCTGGAGCGTGGTAAGTGTCCGATAAAAGACGATTAAATCCTCCATAGGAATTCCATCGTTTACCGTGTTTTGAATCTCCAAAGAGGTATTGCGGATGAACTCGGAAATCTCCCATCCGGAGGGAGTTAAGACCAGTTTTTTCCCATGCCGCTGGTTTTCCTGGTCCTGCCGATAGGCAACGTGTCCCATATCAATCAGCTCCCGGATTTCCCGGCTGACAAGGGAACGGTTGGATTGGCTGTGCCGGGACAGCTCAGCAGAGCTCAGTCCTTCCGGGTGTTTCCTGAGCAAATATACCCAGAAAATGTGGACGGACTTTAGTCCCAATTTCTCGTTCCATTTTGCTTTCAATTTTTGAATATCCCAATAAATTCCGCCAATATGATTGGCGAAGGTTTCAAAACGTTCCGTTTCCAAATACTACACCTCTTTTCGTCGGGAGACACTCTACCACAAATATGTTCACTTGTCAACAACAAAATAAAAAATCATGCGCCCACAGCTCTCATAGAAGAACTGTGGGCGTAAGAATTAACTGATTTTAATACCGCAAACCAGAGATCCACGGGTACCAATCACAATGGTATCGCCGAATACAATGGGGGAGGCTTCAATGTTGGAGCCCAGATTCACATAGTCCAGAACCTCTCCGGTCTTTCCGTCCAGAAGGATGACGTTGCCGGTGGAGTCGCACATCACCAGATAGCCCTTCCCGTCTTCGGTGTAGACACCCACAGGAGAGCTCCAGGCGTAGGCGTTCATATAGTGATCCCAGAGAATTTCTCCGGTGGTGGCATCCAAAGCCACCAGATTTCCGTCATAGAAGCCATCGGTTCTGGCTACCGGGTAGAAAATCATGTTCTCCAGATTGGTACCTTCCCGGCCCAGGACCGGGGAGCCTTGAACACCGCCGGACAGATCCGGAATGGTGTGGCAGGAGAAGGGAACCTCCCAAACAATCTCGCCGGTGTTGGCGTTGATTTTATATATGGAGATGGTGCCCTCGCTGTTGCTCTGGCTCCAGTGCAGGGACGGGGCAGAATAGAGGTATCCGTTGCCGTCGGCCTCCCAGCGGAAAACGGGGGAGGAGTTGGAGTCGTCTTTGGTATCCTGTGCCCAGACCACTTCCAGGGTGTTCAAATCGATGCAGTAGAACATTCCGGTGTTATCCGACAGGTACATGTATTTGCCAATACCAACGGCACTGGTCTCGAAGCCTGCCCAGCGGCTGCCAGAGCGGATGTCGTCGGTGGTAATTTTCAGACGCACCGGCTCATCGGGAGTCATGGTGAGGGTGCCAGCCTGGGCATCGTAGGAGGTGTTGAGTTTGAAAGAGTAGATAATGCCGTTTTCACCGGGCCAGATCAGGGTATCGGCGTTTCCGTCAATCAGAGGTGTGCCGTCATAAGCCGTCCATCCCCGGGGGGCATAGGTATCGTAGCCGCCCTTGGAGTAGAGTACGGAGCAGTCAATCAAGCTGACCATATACATCTTGGGGACGGTGCCGTTATAAGTAATACCGGAACCCACATAGAGGATGGGGTAGCCTCTGGGGTCCAGACAGCCGGAGCCCTTGAAATTCATTCCCAGATACAGAGGATCCCGGGTATAAGAGCCATCTTCCAAATCATAGAAGTAGATATTGCCGTCCAGGGTGGCGTGGATAACCTCCACCAGATCCTTCTTTTCTTTCTTCTCGGGATAGAGGTTCATGTTCTGTTTGGTCTGCTCATCCCAACGGGCAACCAGGGGCTGTCCAGTCCAGCCGCTGCCGGGCCACTCGTTTAGGCTGCCGATGTTGCGGCTCCAGATTTTCTCCAGAGACTTGTTTTGCACATTTACAGTACCAAAGGCGGCATCATTGCGGAAATTGTTGCCCCGGAAGGAGCTGACGCCATCGAAGGGGAAATAGTCCTCCGGCTTGCCGAAGTTGATGCTTTCTTCTCTCTGGTAGCTGTCCACCACCTGTCCGTCCACAATGATCTCCGTCTGAATTCCCCAGTTTGCGGGGTCAGAGAGTTCGGTGTGCGCCGGGTTCAATGTAGGCTCCGGCTCGGCAGTCGGTTCCGTGGGCGCTTCCGTGGTAGCCTCTGTGCCCGGCTGAGTAGAAGGCTGGGTTGCATCGGAGGAAGGCTGGGTAGACTGGGTACCCTGTGCTTCCAGGTAGCTCTGCTCTGTGCTTCTGAATTGCAGGAAGCACCATGCAGAGCAGCCGAACACCAGCAGGGTGCAGACATACAGCATAACCAAAAGACCGGTCAGACGCTTCTTGCCGGTTTTCTTGCCGCTGTTTACCACATAAATCACAGTAAACAGAATACACAGGAAGGCAAGAACAGCCGCAATGGCAAAAAGTGCAATCAGAGCAGGCCGCATAGTTTCCAGCTGCTGTGCCAGGGTTTCTGCCTGAGAAGCTGCCGCAACAGGAATGCTGAGGCCGGCCAGAAGGAACAGGCAGAGCAGTACAGGAAGAATTTTCTTCATTCGTATAACCTCCGTTCCGGTGGAACATAATAGTAGTGCCCACATTATAACACCTATGCTCCTTTGCCGCAAGGAGTATTCCGCAGAAATAACCGGAAAAGCGGATTGACAAGGAGAAAAAAAGCGTGTATACTGTGGTTGTAACAAAATAAACCCTATGATTCTGTCGGAAGCAATTGCGACCGGCAGGTGAGGACTCTCTGGAGAACACATTGAATTGTGTGCCGAAGGTGCAAGGCGAAGGCCGAATCTCTCAGGCAAACGGACGGAGATGCTGTAATGACAGTGTGGAAGTGGAGGCAGTCCTTTTATAGGGGCTGCCTGTTTTGTTGCAAATTTTACAATGAGGGAGAATGACTATGTACGGAAAACCCATTGATTCTATTGGCTTTGTATCCCACTTCGACCCTGAGCTCGCCCGGATGATGGAAAGAGAACTCCACCGTCAGCAGGACGGCCTGGAGCTGATTGCCTCGGAAAACTTTGCGTCCCCCGCTGTCATTGCCGCCATGGGCTCCATTCTGACCAACAAGTATGCAGAAGGCCTCCCGGGTAAGCGTTACTACGGCGGCTGCCAATACGTTGATGAGATTGAGAGCCTTTGCATTCAGAGGGCGAAGGATTTGTTTGGTGCGGAGTTTGCCAATGTGCAGCCCCACTCCGGTGCCCAGGCCAATGCTGCCGTACAGCTGGCGTTGCTCCAGCCGGGGGATACCATGATGGGTATGAGCCTGGCCAACGGCGGTCACCTGTCCCACGGCAGCCCCGCAAATATTTCCGGTAAGTATTACCATGTGGTTTCCTATGATGTGAACCATGAAACCGGCCTGATCGACTATGATGAAATCCGGGATTTGGCCAAGAAGAACCAGCCGAAGCTGATTATTGCCGGTGCTTCTGCATACCCCAGAGCCATTGATTTCAAAATCTTTGCGGACATCGCCCATGAGGTGGGTGCTGTGCTGATGGTGGATATGGCTCATATTGCCGGTCTGGTGGCAGGCGGTGCCCACCAAAGCCCTGTGCCCTATGCGGATATTGTTACCACTACCACCCACAAGACCCTGCGTGGTCCCAGAGGCGGCCTGATTCTGGCAAAGGAGGAATTTGCCAAGAAGTTGAATTCCGCCGTGTTCCCCGGCACCCAGGGCGGTCCTTTGGAGCATGTGATTGCTGCCAAGGCGGTGTGCCTGAAAGAGGCCATGGAGCCTTCCTTCAAGACCTATGCCCACAATGTGGTGGCCAATGCCAAGGTTATGGCGGATGCACTGCTGGAGGAGGGTTTTGACCTGGTCACCGGCGGCACAGACAATCACCTGATGCTGGCAGACCTGCGGCCTATGCACATCACCGGCAAGGAGCTGCAAGCCCGCCTGGATGAGAACCACATCACGCTCAACAAGAACGCCATTCCCGGCGACCCGGAGAAGCCTTCCATCACCAGCGGCGTGCGCATCGGTACGGCAGCTGTTACCACCCGGGGGCTGGGTCCTCAGGAAATGAAGCAGATTGCCCACTGCATTGCCCTGACAGCCAGAGACTTTGCCGGTACTTCCGAGACTGTGAAGCAGACGGTTGCGGAAATCTGTGAAAAGTATCCCCTGTATCGCTGACACCCAAAAACCACCTGCCGGAGCAGGTGGTTTTTTCTTGACAGAAAGGCTGCGGCGTGATAGCTTCTAAGTAGCTTTGGAGAAAGAGGTTGGGCAGATGAAGAAAACAGAGCTTTTGAAAAGCATACAGCTGTACCTGTTTGATATGGACGGTACCTTGTACCTGGGAGAAAGGCTCTTTGAATTTACCCGTGAGCTGCTGGATACCCTGAAAGCAACTGGCAGACGGTATTTATTTATGACCAACAACTCCTCCAAAAGTGTGGAGGATTATATAAAAAAGCTTGAAAAGTTGGGGATTCCGGCACTTAAGGAGGATTTTCTCACCTCATCCCAGGCAACAGCCTGGTATCTGCAAAAGCACCATCCGGGTAAGACCCTCTATGTGTGCGGTACCCGCTCTCTTCAGCGGGAGTTACGGCAGGCGGGGTTTACTGTTACGGAGGACGTGGAGAAAACCCAGTGCATTGTAATGGGTTTTGATACGGAACTGACCTTCCGGAAGCTCCAGGATGTTTGCTATCTTTTGTCCACGAGAGGGGATATTCCCTACATTGCCACCAATCCGGATTATGTGTGCCCCACGGAATTTGGCAGCGTACCGGACTGCGGCAGCGTCTGCGATATGGTGTTCAACGCAACCGGAAAACGGCCGGTGGTGATTGGAAAGCCCTCGCCTTTAATGCCGGAACTGGCAATGGAAAAGACCGGATTCTCCAAAGAGGAAACGGCTGTGGTGGGGGACAGAATCTACACGGATATCAAGTCCGGCCTGAATGCCGGGATTGCCGGTATTCTGGTAATGAGTGGGGAAACCACCCGGGAGATTCTGGATGAATCTCCCGACAAGCCGGATTTGGTGTTGGAGGATGCTTCCGAAATTTTGAAGGCAATAGAACAATAGGAAAACCCGGAGCTGCGGCTCCGGGTTTTTGTTATAAATGCTTTTGCTTTCGTATGGTCATCCAGATTCTGACACAGGTGGAAACCAAAAGAATACCAACAGCCAGCGCACCGGCTATGGAAATGGTCTCCGAGCTTTTCTGGGTAAAGTTGTCCATATCACCCACCGCAATAAAATTGGAGGCGTAATAGATTCCGGCGCCGGGAATCAATGGGAAAATGGACACCACCAAATAGGAGATAGCCGGGTATTTCCGGATTCTTGCCATGACTTCAGCGTAAACGGCAGAGGCAATGCTGGCATACAGGCAGGCAAGAAACAGGGAGCACCCAAGGTGTAATGACAGAGAGTAGACTGCATAGCACAGCACACCGCCCAGAGCGCACAGGTACCCCCCGGGGCCGTGAATGTTGAACAGAATAAAGAAGCCGGTACAGGCCACGAAGGTGGCGATTGCAACCACAAAAAAGCTATGGGATAATGGAGCGGGCATGGAGGGAATGGGGTAGAGGGTGTTTGCCACGCCCCGGCCCAAACCGGTTCCCAAAGCAATGGCGGCGGCAATCATAAACACCTGGGCAATCCGGTTAATGCCGGAATTGGTATCCCCGAAAATAATATCCCGCATTCCGTTGGTAAAGAGAAGACCCGGAACCAGAATCATGAGGGCACCAATGATGACCGCATCGGAATTCCGGCAGATGCCAACGCTTCCCATGAGGTAGGCGGGAACCGCCATGATAAACGCAGCGGCAATGGTGCTGAAGAAGGGATTTACATTCAGCTTTTCGCAGAGGCGGTTAATCAGACCCACCAGAATGCCGCAGAAACCGGAACACAGGGCGTCCAGCATACTGCCGCCGAAGAAGATGGCAAAACCACCAGCTCCCAGAAAACATCCCAGCAGAACAACAGGCAGGGAATAGACAACCCTTGCCCGGTCTACCTCATCCAACCACTCCATAGCGGTGGAAACCTCCGGTTTTTCCTGACATATTTTGCGGCACAGGTTATTGTATTTTTCCACGGAGTCCAGATCGTTGCCGTGAACGCCGATTCTCCGCATTCTTGTAATGGGTTTTCCGGTTTCCGTCAGAATGCTGACGGTCACACAGTTGGGTATGGCGAAGGTTTCGCTGGGAATCCCATAGGCGGACAGAAGCCGATTGATACTCTCCTCTACCCGGAAGGTCTCAGCTCCGGCCATGGCCAGACGGTGTCCCAGATCCGTTGCCAAATCCAGAAGCAAATTATATTCCATAAAACTGCCCCTTTTCTGCATAAATAACAAAATCAGTATAGCATACCCACCGGGTTAAATGCAAGAGCTCCTTAAGAGAATGCCCAGGGTGCAGCGAATTTTGCCGGGATTCTCTCTTGTGAAAACCAGTGGTTTATGATATAATGAACAAAAAGAAGGGGAGATGTATTCCCCTTTTTGTAGCGACAGGAAGGGAGACTGTAATATGCGAGAAGACTTCTATTTTGATTCCTGCGGAAAAGGAAGAATTCACTGCTGCCGGTGGATACCGGAAGGAGAAGTAAAAGGTGTTTTGCAGATTGTTCATGGGATTGCAGAACATATCGGCAGATACAGTGATTTTGCAGAATACATGAACGGCCTGGGCTATCTTGTGGTGGCGGAGGATCATATGGGGCATGGCCGTTCCGTAGCCGGTGGTCAGCCTTACGGCTATTTTTACGGCGGCTGGTTCTCTGCGGTGAAAGACACGCATACGCTTTTAATGCTCACCAAGAAGGAATATCCCAATGTACCCTATTTCCTGCTGGGACATTCCATGGGCTCCTTTATGACGAGAACCCTCCTGGCCCGTTATCCGGACTGCGGCTTGACGGGCTGCATTCTGTCCGGTACCGGCGGAATGTCGCCTGTAGTTCTGAAAGCCGGAAAGAAACTTCTGCAGCAGATTTGCCAGCGGCGGGATGAGACCAAGCCCAATCCCAAGCTCCAGAGCCTGGCCTTTGGCACCTATAATATGCACATCGAACATCCCAGAACCCCCTTTGACTGGCTGACAAGAGACAAAAAGACGGTGGATGCCTATATGGAGGATCCTCTGTGCGGGTTTGTTGCCAGTAGCGGTCTGTTCCGGGACATGATGACGGGAATGGACTATATGCAGGATAAAAAGAATCTTGCCAAAATGGACAAGAATCTGCCTGTCCTGTTTGTTTCCGGTAAGGAAGACCCGGTGGGAAGTTATGGAAAGGGCGTAGAGAAAGCGGCGTCCTCCTTCCGGGAGGCTGGAATGATTCATGTTTCCTTCCGGCTGTATCCCCTGTGCCGCCACGAGCTGCTCAACGAGATTAACAAGTCGGAAATCTATAAGGACTTGGCAGCGTGGATTGCAGACACCGCTGCTTCCAAATAGTCCGAATTATTGTACTATTCATCTGATAGAATACACCCATCAGAACAAAGGAGTGTTCAGGATGTATTCTATGCGGAATGTAAATGGTCATATTCAGGTGTACGATTATAAAGGTGCTTTTCTGTTCTCGGCAGACAGTGAGCGGGAAGCCAGAGAGGAAATGGAAACCTATGCGGAATTTGCGTCTTGAACTTTGCTATGATGGGACACGCTATCGGGGCTGGCAGCGCTTACCCGGTGTGGAGAATACCATCCAGGGAAAGCTGGAAAAGACCCTGTCCAGAATCCTGGGGGAGCCCATTGAGGTCATCGGAAGCGGACGAACGGATGCAGGTACCCATGCCCTTGGCCAGGTTGCTAACTTCCACTGCACAAGCGGGATGCCCAGCGAGGAAATCCTGGGGGATCTGCGGAAATTTTTGCCGGAGGACATTGGCGTTTACAGCTGCAAGGAGGTTTCCCCACGATTTCACGCCCGGCTGAATGCACTGGAAAAGACCTATTGCTACCGCCTTTGGAATAGTGAGGAGCCCTGCGTATTTCAGCGGCGCTATGTCTATACGGATTCCAGACCTTTGAACTTGGAGGCTATGGAGCAGGCGGCGTCACAGTTGGTTGGTACTCACGATTTTTCCGCATTCTGCGGGAATAAGAATCTGAAAAAGTCCACTGTGCGTACCATCTACCGCATTGAAATTCTCCCCAAGGGTCCTGAACTGCAATTTATATTTACCGGTAACGGGTTTTTGTACCACATGGTGCGGATTCTGGTGGGGACCTTGCTGGAAGTGGGCAGGGGAGAGCGGGAACAGGAAACCCTTTCTGCCCTGTTTGGGAAAAAGCGGGAGTTGGCCGGTCAGACGGTTCCGGCCTGTGGTCTTTGCCTGATGGAGGTGAAATATTGAATATTCAGATATTCGGCAAAAGCAAATGCTTTGATACGAAAAAAGCGGAGCGATATTTCAAGGAACGGCGCATAAAGTACCAGTATGTGGACCTGCCCCGCTTCGGTTTATCCGGCAAAGAGTTTGATGCTGTTCTGCGGGGTGTAGGCGGCATTGACAATTTGATTGACTGGGAAGGAAAAGCACCGGAGATTACCCTGATGCGCTATATGGATGACGCCAGAGCGAAAGAAGACAAGGTGTTTGATAACCCGGCGCTGATGAAAACACCCATTGTTCGAAACGGTAAAGCAGTAACCGTGGGCTATTGCCCGGAAATTTGGCAGACTTGGGAATAATACCAAAGCAGTCCCCTGGAAGGGGGCTGCTTTTTTCATGTCTGGAATCGTTTTTTTCCTTGCTTTATAAGGGAAAAGGTGCTAATATGGGAGGAAGCCATGACAAAACTCTTGGAAACCGTAAATCATTTCGTGTGGGGGATTCCGGCGCTGCTGTTGATTCTTTTCGTGGGAATCTGGCTGACTATCCGGATTGGTGCACCCCAGGTGACCCTGTTTCCCAGAGCACTGCGAGACTTTCTCCACCAATTTACCAGGAAGCGTTCGGAAGACCCAAATCAGGTATCCGGCTATCAGGCCCTTTGTACGGCGCTGGCCGCCACAGTGGGAACGGGAAACATCATCGGTGTAGCGGGAGCTATCTCCATCGGTGGACCCGGAGCGGTTTTCTGGATGTGGGTGTGTGCCTTTCTGGGTATGGCTACAAAATATGCGGAGGCTACATTGTCCGTCCGGTATCATGTGCGCAGCCGTCGGGGAGAATGGTCCGGCGGCCCCATGTATATGATGGAATACGGCTTGGGGAAAAAGTGGCTGGCAAAGGTCTATTGCATCTTCGGTGTGATTGCAGCCTTCGGTGTGGGTAATGTCACCCAGATCCGGGCGATTATTGACAGCATCGACGGTGCGGTAAAGTACCTGGGGATTCCCTCTTTTGCCCACCTGAACCTGGTGGTGGCGGCAATCCTGGCGCTTTTGCTGGGAATCATGCTGATGGGAGGTGCCGTAGGTATTGGCAAGGTCGCCCAGCGGCTGGTCCCTTTCGCCGCAGCTGCCTATATTCTCCTTTGCGTGGTGTTTCTGGTTATCAGAATCCGGGTACTGCCCCAGGCCCTGTACCAGATTGTGGCGGGAGCCTTTACACCCCAGGCGGTTACCGGCGGTATGGTCGGTTCCTTCTTTCAGGCTTTGCGGATAGGGGCTTCCCGGGGTGTGTTTACCAACGAGGCTGGTATGGGGACAGCCGCCATTGCCCACGGCGGTGCCAATGTCTCCCATCCGGCAAGGCAAGGTCTCATGGGCATTATGGAGGTGTTTATTGACACCATCGTGATTTGCTCTCTGACAGCCCTGGTCATTCTTTCCAGCGGAATCTCCATTGATTTTGGGAAAGATTTGGGCGCATATCTTACCGGGCAGGCTTTCAGTGCGGTTTACGGCGGTTGGGTGCATATTTTTCTTGCGGCAGCCCTGTGTGCCTTTGGCGTTGCTACCGTGCTGGGTTGGGGGCTTTACGGAGCCCGCTGTGCCCAATACCTGTTTGGTGATGATTTTTGGGAGCCTTTTGTGCTGATTCAGGTGGTCTTTGTGGTGCTGGGTGGCGCCATGCAGACCGATTGTGTGTGGCTGCTGGCGGAGACGGTCAACGGCCTGATGGCAATTCCCAATTTGGTGACACTGATTTGCCTCACTCCTGAATTACGCAGAATTACTGATACATTTCGATTTTCACAGGGCAGCTGTGCTGCCAAGGGAGGTACTTATGAAAATATCCATCAACGCAAATCGCTGCGAACCGTCCCCTATGCGGAAATTTCATCCCCTGGCGGTCCAGGCGGAAAAGCAGGGAAAGAAGATCTATCACCTGAATATCGGTGAGCCGGATTTGATTACACCCCAGGCATTCTTTGACACGGTGCAAAAGGTGAATCATACGACTCTTACCTATGCAGCTTCTCCCGGAATGTCCGGCCTGATTGAGGCCATTCAGGGCTACTACAAGAAGCTGGGGGTGGATTTGGAGCCGGAGGATATTCTCATCACCAGCGGCGGCAGCGAGGCCCTGCTTTTGACCTACCTGTCCATCCTGGATCCCTATACGGAGGTCATTATTCCCGAACCCTATTATCCCAACTATACTACCTTTGTCCATGCGGCAGGCGGTGTAATCCGGGCCCTGCATACCGGTCCGGAGGAAGGATACCGCTATGCCAACAAAAAGCGCATTGAAAGCCTGATTACCAAAAATACCCGGGCGATTATGATCACCAATCCGGGGAATCCTACCGGTGTGGTGCTGGATGAACAGGAAATGCGGATGATTGCGGACATCGCCAAGAAGAACGACCTGTTCTTAGTGTGTGATGAGGTGTACCGGGAGTTCTGCTACGATGATAAGTACGGTGTGCCCTGTATGGCCAGATTCCGGGACATTGACGACAATCTGGTGATTATCGATTCCGTATCCAAGCGCTTTTCTGCCTGCGGAGCCAGAGTGGGCTGCGTGATTACGAAGAACAAGGAATTGCAGCAGGCTATTTTGAAATTCTGCCAGTCCAGACTCTCTGTGGCAACCTTGGACCAGTTGGGAGCTGCTGCGCTGTACTCCGTGGATCCGGAGTATTTCAAGGAGTGCAAGGAAATCTACCGCCGGAGAAGAGATACAGTGGTCAGCTGTCTGCGGAAGATTCCCGGCGTGAAGGTGGAAATGCCCATGGGTGCCTTCTATGTGATGGCAACCCTGCCGGTGGATGATGCGGATAAATTCCAACACTGGCTGCTGAAATCCTTCGACGACCATGGGGACACGGTGATGTTCGCCCCGGGTGCGCCCTTCTATGAGACCCCTGGCAAGGGCATTGACGAGGTGCGGATTGCCTATGTCCGGGACGAGAAGGAATTGGAACGGGCCATCGAAATTCTGGCGGCAGGAATTGCCCGCTACCGGAAGGAAGTTATGGGGGAATAATCCCGAAAATACCAGCAGATTCTTGACAATACCCGGATGATGATGGTAAAATAACGGAAACTGAATATCGTGTAGATGGGGAAGAGTACCAAAGAAAATCTGCTTTCAGAGAGCACGGGCCATTGGCTGGAAGCCTGTGCAGCTGATGTTTGGGAAAGTGCGCCCCGGAGCGAATATCTATAAAAAGTGACAAATAAGAGTGGAACCGCGAGCGTAACACCCCGCCTCTTAACCCATATGGGCTAAGAGGCGTTTTTTATAACAATACCATGGAGGAATGTTTATGTATCTATACAATTCTTTATCTCACAAGAAGGAACTGTTCACCCCCAATTCTTCTGATGTGGTAAAAATGTATACCTGCGGCCCTACGGTATACCACTTTGCCCACATTGGCAACCTGAGAACCTACATCATGGAAGATGTGCTGGAGAAGGCTCTGCGTTATGAGGGCTACCCTGTCAAGCGGGTTATGAATATCACCGACGTGGGCCACCTGGCTTCCGATGCGGATACCGGCGAGGATAAGATGCTCAAAGGTGCCAAGCGGGAGCACAAGTCTGTGATGGAGATTGCCCGGTATTATACCGATGCCTTCTTTGCGGACTGCGATAAGCTGAATATCAAGCGCCCGGACGTGGTGCAGCCGGCCACCGGTTGTATCCCGGAGTTTATCACCATGGTTTCCGGCCTTCTGGATAAGGGCTTTGCTTATGTGGCCGGGGGAAATGTGTACTTTGATACCTCCAAGCTGGAAAAGTACTATGTTTTCAATGACCACAATGAGGATGACCTGGCTGTGGGCGTCCGGGAAGGGGTGGAGGAAGACCCCAACAAGCGGAATAAGAATGACTTTGTGCTCTGGTTTACCAAGAGTAAGTTTGAAGATCAGGCCCTCAAGTGGGACTCTCCCTGGGGTGTGGGCTATCCCGGCTGGCATATCGAGTGCTCCGGAATCTCCATGAAATACCTGGGCGAGGATTTGGATATTCACTGCGGCGGCATTGACAACGCATTTCCCCACCACACCAATGAGATTGCCCAGTCGGAAAGCTATCTGGGTCACAAGTGGTGCAATTACTGGTTCCATGTCCACCACCTGAACACCGACACCGGTAAAATGTCCAAGTCCAAGGGAGAATTCCTGACGGTCAGCCTGCTGGAAAGCAAGGGCTATTCTCCCATGGCGTACCGTCTGTTCTGCCTCCAGAGCCACTACCGGAGAAATCTGGTATTCAGCTGGGAGAACCTGGACAATGCCCAGACTGCCTATGACAAGCTGATTGCCAGAATTGCAGCATTGCAGGACGACGGAACTGTGGATACGGCGGTTTTTGACAAGCTGAAGGAGCGGTTTGTGGGAGCCCTGAACGGAGATCTCAATACCTCTCTGGCGGTTACCGCTGTGTATGATGTGCTGAAGGAAAAGACCAACGACGGCACCAAGCTTGCCGCCCTCCGGGATTTTGACACGGTATTGAGCCTGAACCTTCTGGAGGCTGCCCAGCAGCTGCAAGAAAAGCAGAAGCAGGAGGCGGAGGCTTCCGCCGACCCGGAAATTGACGCTTTGGTTGCCCGCCGGACAGCGGCCAAGAAAGAGCGTAATTTTGCCGAGGCCGACCGGATTCGGGACGAGCTGAAGGCAATGGGCGTTGAGATTATTGACACCCCCCAGGGGACGAAGTGGAGAAAGGCATGAAGCTGCTGATTTTGGATGGCAACAGTGTCATCAACCGGGCGTTTTATGGAGTGAAGCCTCTGACCAATCGGGAGGGGCTTTATACCAACGCCATTTATGGATTTTTGAATATTCTGGAAAAGGTAGAGCGGGAGGAGATGCCGGAGGCGGTCTGCGTAGCCTTTGACCTCCACGGCCCTACCTTCCGGCACCAGCGGTATGACGGTTACAAGGCTACCCGCCATGGAATGCCGGAAGAACTGGCTCAGCAAATGCCTGTGATGAAGCAGGTGCTCGCAGCCATGAATATTCCCATTTACCAGTGCCAGGGGTGGGAAGCAGACGATGTTATTGGCACCGTGGGGAAAATCTGCGGCAATAACGATTGGGACTGTGTGGTTGTTACCGGCGACCGGGACAGCCTGCAGCTGATTGATGACCATGTGCAGATCAAGCTGGTGGTAACCAAGGGCGGTCAAACCACCTCTACCTTGTATGACCGGGATAAATTCGTGGAGGAGTACGGCTTTGAGCCCAAAAAGCTCATTGACCTCAAGTCCCTCATGGGTGACAGCTCCGACAATATCCCCGGCGTTGCCGGGGTAGGCCCCAAGACTGCCACGGAGCTTTTGCAGAAATTCGGCTCTCTGGATGGGGTGTATGCCAATCTGGAGGATGCATCCATCCGCCCCAAGCTGCGGGAAAAGCTGGAGAAGGACCGGGACAACGCCTATCTTTCCTATGAGCTGGCTACCATCATCCCGGAGGCACCTATTGATTTTTCCCCCATGGATGCGGTGATTCGCCCCTACAATCGCCAGGAGCTTTATAAGCTGTTTGTAAAGCTGGAATTTGTCCGGCTGATTGATAAGTACGGCCTGACTGGCTGCAATCAGGAGGAAGCCCAGGTAACGGAGGAAGTAGCAAAGTGCCTGCCGGAAACTCATGAGCTTCCCGAAAGCTGCCCCAGATTTTCCCTGTATATTGCTCCGGACGGTTCCCTGGCCACCGCCTGGGAAGCGGGCGTGTGTACGGTGACGCCCATGGAAGCGCCCCAGTTTGCGGATTTCCTCCGGCAGGGAAAAGAGATTTTGTGCCATGACCTGAAGTCGGTTCTGCACAGACTGGATGGCCTGGGGCTGCCACAGGGCACCTTTGCCTTTGATACGGCCCTGGCTGCCTATGATTTGAACCCCTCCCAGTCCGAGTATCCGGTTTCCAAGCTGGCTACCAATTTCCTGGGAATGGATGTGAGCGACGAGAATGCTGCCGCCTGTGCCCAGGCCATCTATTTCCTTGCACCGATTCTTGAAAAAGAGCTGGAAAAGCAGGATATGCTTTCTTTGTACCGGGATATGGAGTTCCCTCTGTGTACGGTACTCTACAATATGGAAAAGACCGGCGTTGCCATTGACCGGGAGCAGCTGGAGCAGTTTGGCACCATGTTGGCGGAACGGATTTCCCAGTGTGAAGAAACAATTTTTGCATATGCAGAAGAGCCCTTCAACATCAACTCCACCAAGCAGCTGGGAGAGGTGTTGTTTGACCGGCTGGGCCTGCCGCCGGTGAAGAAAACCAAGACCGGCTACTCCACCAATGCGGAGGTGCTGGAAAAGCTGAAGCACAAGCACCCCATTATCCCGGCCATTATGGACTACCGTATGCTTACCAAGCTGAAATCCACCTATGCCGATGGCCTCATGAAGGTAATCGGGGAGGATGGCCGGATTCACACCACCTTCCAGAATCTGGTGACGGCTACAGGACGGCTTTCTTCCACGGAGCCCAACCTGCAGAACATCCCGGTGCGGACTGACTTGGGGGCGGAAATCCGCAAAATGTTCATTCCCAGGGAAGGCTGTGTGCTGGTGGATGCGGACTACAGCCAGATTGAGCTGCGGGTGCTTGCCCACATTGCCCAGGACGAGCGGATGGAAAAAGCATTCCGGGAAGGAATGGACATTCATACCGTCACAGCAAGCCAGGTATTTTCTGTGCCGCCGGAGGAGGTAACCTCTCTGCAACGCAGACACGCCAAAGCGGTAAACTTTGGCATCGTATATGGCATTTCCGAGTTTTCTCTGGCAGAGGACATCGGCGTCAGCCGATATGAAGCCCGGGCCTATATCGACAGCTATCTGACCAATTACAGCGGTGTACGAACCTATATGCACCAGGTGGTGGAGGACGCCCGGGAAAAGGGCTATACCACGACCCTGTACGGACGGCGCCGGTATATCCCGGAGCTGAAGAGCACCAATTTCAACGTACGCCAGGGAGCAGAGCGGATTGCTCTGAACACCCCCATTCAGGGCAGCGCTGCGGACCTTATCAAGCTGGCCATGATTCATGTGGCACAGGCCTTGCAGGAGCAATATCCGGAGGCGAAACTGATTTTGCAGGTCCACGACGAACTGATTGTGGAGTGTCCCCAGAATATTGCCCAGGAGGTAGCCCAGTTGGTCGGCAGCCAGATGGAGCAGGTGGCCCAGTTGCGGGTCCCCCTTCTGGCAGAGGCCAAATGGGGCAAGAGTTGGTTTGAGGCGAAGTAAATGAGAATAGTAAAAATGCAGTCGGAACACGTTGCTTCCGTGGCAGAAATGGAACGCCAGTGCTTCAGTGATCCCTGGAGCGAAAAATCCGTGGCTTCGGAGCTTCATAACCCTTTGTCATTGTGGCTGATTGCAGAAGTGGATGGGGTAGTTGCCGGATATGTGGGTTCCCAAACTGTTTTGGACAGCGCAGATATGATGAATCTGGCGGTTTCTCCCAGCTTCCGGCGACAGGGAATTGGAGAACGGTTGGTGAATTGCCTGACGGAAGCATTGAAGGAAAAGGGCGTAAAGACGCTTCTTCTGGAGGTGCGGATTTCCAATGAGCCTGCCAAGGAGCTGTACCAAAAGCTGGGCTTTGAAATGGTGGGGAAACGCCCCAGATATTACGAAAAGCCCAGGGAAGATGCCCTGATTCTCAGAAAGGAGCTGTAAGTATGAAAATTTTGGCAGTGGAATCCTCCTGTGACGAAACCGCTGTAGCTATTGTGGAGGACGGAAGAAAGATCCTGACGGATTGCATTGCCTCCCAGGTGGACCTCCACAGAATTTATGGCGGCGTGGTTCCGGAGATTGCCTCCAGAATGCACATCGAGGCCATCTACGGCCTTGCCGACCAGGCTCTGGAGAGAACCGGGTTGACCCGAAAGGACATTGACGGGGTAGCGGTAACCTATGCGCCGGGGCTGATTGGAGCTGTCCTGGTGGGTGTGAATTTCGCCAAGGCTGCCGCTCTGGCCCTGGACAAGCCCTTGATTCCTGTCCACCATATCCGGGGGCATATTGCTGCCAATTATCTGGCCTACCCCCAGCTGGAGCCGCCCTTCCTCTGCCTGGTGGTGTCCGGCGGACACACCATGATTGTGGATGTGCAGGACTATACGAAAATGGCGATTTTGGGAGGTACCCTGGACGATGCGGCAGGGGAGTGCTTTGACAAAGTGGCCCGGGTCCTGGGGATGCCTTATCCCGGTGGTGCCGCTCTGGACAAAGCCGCAGTCCTGGGGGACGAGGGACGATACCAGCTGCCTCATTCCAAGCCGGGCAGCAATCCCTATGATATGAGCTTTTCCGGGCTGAAAACAGCCACCCTGAATCTCATACACCACGCCCAACAGGTAGGCGAGGCGCTGGATGTAAACAGCCTGTGTGCTGCCTTCTCTGCGGCGGTTTCCCATACCCTGGTGCCCCGGGTTATCCAGGCGCTGAAGGAAACGGGTTACCGGAAGCTGGCAGTGGCCGGCGGCGTGGCAGCAAATTCCAGAATCCGCAGAGATTTGCAAACTGCCGCCAAAAGCCTGGGTGCTGAGCTTTATATGCCGCCCCTGTCCCTGTGTGGGGACAATGCCGCCATGATTGGGGCCCAGGGCTACTATGAGTACATGGCAGGCCATGTGGCGGATATGGGGCTCAATGCCTATGCCACCAAGACGATTCTGGGGGAGAGCCTTTGATATGTTGGAGGTATTTGACAGCCTGAAGAATCTCAATTTTCAGATGCTTATGGATGTCTACGCCCAGTCCAACCGAGAAAATGCGGAAATTTACTTTCCCCAGCTTTCGGAACCCCAGGGGGTTGCCATGGTGGAGCAGCAGTTTTATACCTTTTTGCAGGAGGTATTCTTCAAAACCCGGGATTCCCGGTATTGCGTATGGTTGGCGGATGGAAAGTATGTTTCCGCCCTTCGTCTGGAGCCCTATCGGGATGGCTTGCTACTGGAGGCGTTGGAAACAGCTCCGGAACAGCGGCACAAAGGGTACGGCCGTCGTCTTATGCAGGCAGCTTTGGGGCAGATACAGGGAAAGCCGGTGTACTCCCATGTGGAAAAACGCAATGCGGCTTCCCTGGCTCTGCATATGGGCTGTGGATTCGAGAAGATTCAGGACTGTGCCGTATATATCGATGGCTCTGTGTCGCAAAATGCCGTCACCCTGAAAAGAATGGGATAAGCTGTGTACATAATCTTTTTTTAATCGATTTCCAAAAACTTCATACATTCGCCGGTCCTGTATGGTAGTATATAAGTACAGAAAGGCGATAGCGTGACGGATGCCGATGCCGTGGAAATTCTGCGGATAAGCCGACGGCAGACCTGTGACAGACGCTACCAAGCAATGTAAAACAGACGGTGAGCGGAACCGCTTCCTGTCAGACAGACAGAAAAACATGGGGTCAGGCAAATGAGCCTGACCCCATGTTTTATTCCGTTGTTTTTTGATATGCCAGCCGCTCGTCGCCGTTTTCCAGGAAGATGATTCCGCAGGAATGAAATCCCTGTTTTTTCAATAAGCGCTGCATAGGCAGATTGTCACGGTGGGTGTCAATCCGCAGATTGTGGCATTGCGAAAAGGCATATTCCAGGCAGGCGCCGGCGATACCTTTTCCGTGAGCGCTCACAGCCAAACGATGCACCACCCCATAGGGGGCATCATTGCACCACTTGCCCTGATAGATATGGGCATAGGTGGGATCGGGTTGCAGGAAAAAGGAAAAGACACCAAGAATCCCGCCGTTTTCCTTGTATACATAGCAGTTTCCCTGGTGAATATCTGCCAGTATCAGATCTTCCCTGGGATAGTCATCCTTCCATTGGTTTGGGTTGCCATGCTCCTGCATAAATGTGCGGGCTTGCTTATAGAGTGCCAGAATGGCAGGTATATCAAGCTCTGTAGCTTGTTTAATCATTTCTTTACCTCAATTTGCATGATATCAGAAACAGTAAAAAACCTGGATCCAATTTGAATGGGAAT
>DVFK01000095.1 GCA_018713285.1 Candidatus Faecousia excrementigallinarum | reverse complement strand
TACAACGTGATTTGTTCTCATATTGCCAAGAAATTGGTGAGAATCCTTTATTCCCTTTTGAAAAAGAATACACCTTATTCACTTTTTTATCCGCAAATTTCTGCTTGACTTGTTATAGTTGGTCTCAGTCACGCCTCCGGCGTGCCAGCTCCCTTTGGCAAGGGAGCCTTTTTTGTCCGGTATCGATACCGGGCGGGTCAGGGAAGTCACAATTTCAGACCAGCCCGGAGTGCATTGACAGCGGCGGCACGCTGTCTTTGGCTTGTCCCGATTACGCACCCTGATCATCCCGTTGTCGAAGTACCAGCCGGCAATTTACGGCTTCCCTATTCCCTAAAAAAAGAGCCGCCCGGCTGGGCGGCTCTTGATTATGTGGGTGACCTGGGGATTACACCAGGAAAGCCTTGACAGCCTCGGAGGCCTTCTCTGCCTCGTCGGATACGGTCAGGGTGACGTTCATGTTGTTCTCCTCGGCGAACTGGGCGCACCACAGGATGAACTTCTCACCGGCCTCCCGGTCGTTGCCGATGGTCTTATACAGGTTATCGATGTAAACATTGGTAATGTCAAAATTGCCGGCGTGCAGACCGCTGAGGAAGCCCTTCAGCATATCCGGGTTGGTGATTCCGTATTCCTTGGAATCCACCAGACGGACACGGTAGTTCACATCATAGGTCAGCTTCTTGCCGTACTCGATGCACACCACATCGCCGTGGGCAGTGGTGACAGCCTCGTTGATGGAGTCCACCAGTCTCTTGGTCTTACCGGAGCCCTTGAGCCCCATAATAACTTGAATCATAGGAAATTTCCTCCTTTGCTTGCAGCGTTCTTTGCTGTATGGTCATTTTACCAGTTTGCGGAGAAATTTGCAACAGTAAATTTGCGTTTTTGACAAAACTTTTTTAAAGTTCCTCAGGCCTCGTAACCGGGCTTGCCCAGGAGCTTGAACATATTGCGCTTGTAGTACTCAACGCCGGGCTGATTGAAGGGATTTACCCCCAGCATATAGGCGGAAATGCCGCAGGAGAGCTCAAAGAAGTAGAACAGCTCACCCAGCTTCCAGGCATTCAGCTCGCCCATATCCACGGTGATGACCGGAACGCCGCCGTCCACGTGGGCAGCCAAAGTGCCCCGGAATGCCTGCTCGTCCACGAAGTCCAGGGTCTTGCCCTCCAGGTAGTTCAGGCCGTCCAGGTTCTTGTAGTCGCCGCCAATGACCATCTTGTTCTCGGGAGCGTCGAAGCGCACCATGGTCTCAAAGATGTTCCGCTCGCCCTGCTGAATCATCTGACCCAGGGAGTGGAGGTCTGCGGTCAGCTCGGCGGTGACGGGGAAGATGCCCTTGCCGTCCTTGCCCTCGGACTCGCCGAAGAGCTGCTGCCACCAGCCGCCCATCATCTTGAAGCTGGGCTCAAAGGACTCCAGAATCTCAATGGCCTTGCCGTGCCGGTACAGCAGGTTCCGGGTAGCGGCGTAGAGCCACACGGGGTTTTCAAAGGAGCGGACGTCATAGTCCTTCTTGGCCTGAACAGCGCCAGCCATGACCTCCATGGGGTCGATGCCGGCAACAGCCATGGGCAGCAGGCCTACGGCAGTCAGGACAGAGTAGCGGCCGCCTACATTGGGGGGAATGACGAAGGTCTCCCAGCCCTCTTCCGTGGCCATCTGGCGCAGAGCACCCTTTACCGGGTCGGTGATGGCATAGGTGCGCTTCTTGGCGCCCTCGGTGCCGTACTTCCGCTCCAGCATCCACCGGAGGGCACGGGTAGCGATGGCAGGCTCGGTGGTGGTGCCGGACTTGGAGATGATGGCGATGGAGAAGTCCTTGCCCTCCAGCAGCCGCTGCAGCTCGTTCCAGCCCCGGGTGGACAGGCCGTTGCCCGCATAGAAAATCTGGGGATTGCCCTTGCCCTTGCCGATGTTGTGGTTAGCGCCCTGGAGCAGCTCAATGGCAGCCCGGGGTCCTAAGTAGCTGCCGCCGATGCCGATGACCACGAACACGTCGGAGGTCTCCCGAATCTGCTTGGCGGCGGCACGGATCCGGCGGATTTCCTCGGTCTCCTCTGCCACCGGCAGGTTCAGCCAGCCCAGGAAATCGTTGCCTTCACCGCTGCCCTCGGTGAGGGTCTGGTGGGCGTTAAAAACTTCCTTCTCGGTGGCCAGCAGGTCCGGCAGGGACAGCTGACCCCACACATTGGAAATGTCTACTTTAATCATTCTTTTCTTCCGTCCTTTCACGGTTGAATTTCCTCTATTATGTTATCGCAAATCGCCGTCAAACGCAAGTGCTTCCGGGCAACTTTCCAAAAAATTCACAGCCGGGCCCCAAGAATGAACCCACTGTTCCGGGGAATACTGGCTTTGGAGGGATGGATATGAAAAAGGAGACCAAGGAAAATCCCCAGCCTGGGGAAGCCTACGACCCCAAACCCCCGGTCATCCAGTCCGGCCACATGGAAAACCATCGCCAGCCGGAGCGGTTCTGAGGTCAAAAAAACGCCCGGTTTATCACCGGGCGGTCTTTTATGGGCGGATGCGGAAGGTTTTGGGAGCCAGGCGGTAGACAAGGATACAGGCTACCAGGGAGTAGACAACACAAAAGGCGATGCAGGCCAGGCCGAAAACCAGAATGGGCAGACGCACCTGCATCATGCTGTAGCACACAAGATAGGTGGCAAACATGGCAATCTGATAGGTGGCGCTTTTCATCTCCGTGCCAGCGTTGTAGGGCTGGAGCAGGTAGTAAAGGGTCAGGTAGTGGATGGAGAAAAACAGGCTCATAGCCAGAATAGACACCACCAGTACTCCGTAGTCCAGGGGGTTCTCCGTTCCCCCGGAGGCCCAGAGGATGCCGCACAGCCCCAGGCCAATCACCCCCGCCGGAAGGGCGTTGATTTTCATAATCTCCCACAGGCGAATCCGGAACAGCTTCAAAACGAATTTGGGCTGCTTGTAAAAGGAATAGGTAAGTAAGCTGTGGTCGCAGTTCACAAACAGCGCCTGGGTAAAGCCGGTGCCCCGGTTCAGGGCGTACATAATGAAGGTAAAGTAGGGAAGAAAGGTCAGCACCAGGGCGTTCACCTCTCCCCGAAGCTGGGGAAAGAGCAGCAGAGCCGCCACAGCGCCGCAGGACAAGATGGCACACACCGCCGCAATTTTCACCGACGCACTCCAAAGAATCTTCTGGTGCCGCTTGATGAACAGCTCGTTGAGATACCCCATCCCCTTCTTGTGGCTGGTGACAGCGGTGTCGGCGGAGATGGCCTTCCGGCTGACCATCTGGGGGGCGGTTTTCGCCTCGTCCATCTGGTGGAGCATCTGGAATAAGAGCTGCTGATTCACCTCCCGGTACCGGTCAAAACTGCGGACTTTTCTTATTCCCAGAAGCCCCAGGGGGAGAAACACCCCCAGAACCGCCACGGAAACCCAGAACGGCAGGGCAATCCCCACCGCCGGAAGACCGTAGGCCAGGGCCAGAAACACCAAAGTCAGAATCCACTGGTGCTTTTCCAGCTTGTTTTCGTTAAATGCCTTGCCTCTTTTTTCGTAGTCCCGAAGGGTATAGGCCGCTACCCCCAGCTTCACCCCGGCGACACAGAAGGGAAGCACCAGGCAGACCCAGAGGGGCACCTGCCGGGCAAGGCCGAACAGCACCGTAAAGGGCAAAAACCCCACCACCGTTTTTCCCAGGGTGTAAGCGTAGTCCGACAGGGTGTAGCGCCTTGCATCCATGCCTAAGAGCATCATGGCGTAGTATTTGTCCCGGGTGGGGTCGAACATTCCGGTCTTGATATAGCCCCCGATGAGGGTGAGAAACAGGAAAATATGTAAGAAAGCCTCCCGGGGGAGCACCTTTTCATAGAGAATCCCAATGCCGCACACCAGGGTGAGAAAATACAAAACCTTTCCCCCAAAGACCGTCACCAGCTCCCACAGGCCGGAGAGGATGTTTGCCAGGATTTTGAAGCCCCGCACCCGGTACAGTCCCTCCGGCAGAAACCGCCCCAGAATGGGAATCTGTTTCAGGGCGTAGAGGATGCTGTTGACCCGGTAGGTGTTTTTCAGGGAATAGGCAATTTTCCAGGTCTTAAACATGGCTGTCCTCCCGCAGGGCCGAGAGAATCTTCTCTTTGAACTCTCCCTGATCCAGGTTGGACTTTTCCACTGCTTCCAGCTCCCCGTGGCTGAGAAGTACGATTTCGTCGCACAAATCCAAAGCCAAGTCCAGAATATGGGTGGAGAAAATGGTGATTCTTCCCTGTTTCAGAGAGCGAAGGAGCTGCTTCATCTCCTCCGCCACCACCACATCCAAAGAGGTGAGGGGCTCGTCCAGCAGGAGGATTTTCGGCTGGGCGATGATGTTGATGAGCATTTGCATTTTGTTTTTCATGCCGTGGGAATAGTCTTTCAGCAGCTTGTCCCGGTCCTCCGGGTCAATGTGCATGAAGTCAAAGTAAGCATCCGGGTCCCGGGGATTTTCCACCGCCCCTTCGTGGATGTCCAGAAAGAACCGGAGAAATTCCCGTCCCGTAAGAAACTCCGGCACCGTGGGAGTGGAGAGCACATAGCCCATGTCCTCCGGCTTTACATCCCGGCGGGCTCCATTTTCTTCCAGGAAAAAGCTGCCGGAATCTACCGGAATGTCCCGGTTCAGGCAGTTAAACAATGTGGTTTTACCGGCGCCGTTTCGCCCCAGCAGGCCGTAAATCTTCCCCTCCTGGAAGGTGAAAGCAATGTCTTTTAGCACTTCCTTCTTCTCGTAGCTTTTTTGCAGGTTCTGGATGACAAACTCCATGGGTTTCCCTCATTTCTTTCTTAAGATGGCTACAGTATAACGGTATCTGGGAGAAATTGCAAGAAAAAAGACGCCGGAAGAGTCCGGCGTCTTGACAAAACATTATTCCTCTCGAAAAACCCCAGGGAAACCCAT
>DVFK01000094.1 GCA_018713285.1 Candidatus Faecousia excrementigallinarum | reverse complement strand
TTTATTTTTGAATAAATATCTGCAAAGCCGAAGATGATCCCGGCACCCTTTCTGTCATTTCAGGTTTCCGGGCCCTGAGACCATTCCCCGGCTGAAACACCCCATACAGCCCTTTTATCCGCCGAAAAAATCCAGAAAACTGCACAACTTATCACCGCAAGTTCCCCTGATTTCCCGCCGATTTCAGGTTGCTTTTCTTACCTTACCATGGTACAATAGAGAATAGATTGCCATTTTCTGTCGAGAACAGAATGGCCCATGATTTTGAATTCTGCAAGGAGTTTCACCATGATTTTGAACCATTCCAAATTACAGCGTTGTTGCGGCCTTATGCTGGTATTGCTGATTGTGGTTGCTGCATTGGTTTATGCCATCGGTGGAGAGCAATTTCACTACGAGAATCGACAAACTACCATGCTGACCCCCACGACCCCTGTAGGTGAGATCACCGGTGACACTGTACTGACCCAGGCACTGTCCGTCCCGGGAGACACTTTGCTGTCCGTCACCCTCCGGGCTGCCACCTACGCCCGGGACAACACCGGCACCCTTTTGCTGGAGCTGTTGGATGGAGAAGGAAATCTGCTGCACACCCAGGCTGTTGACATCAGCCAGCTCCAGGATAACGCCAATTTCACATTCTCCCTGCCCCAGCCACTGCCTGTTCCCGGCAGCGGCATTGTACTGCGGATTACCGCCCCGGATTCCCAGCCCGGCAATGCCGTCACTTTGTATGCCGGCAACTCCATCTCCGCCACCCGGGCAGAGGTTTCTGCGGATCTGGATGACGCAGATGTGCTGTATCTCAACGGCCAGCCCCAGACTGTAGCCCTGTGCACCCAGGTTTCCGCCCGGTCCTCCCTGTGGTTTGGGGATGTGTACGGATACCTGGCCGCCGGGGTGGTTGTGCTGGCAGCTCTTTTCTGCCTGTATTTGCTCCACTGCAACAAAGTGGGCAAGCCGTTCTGGGTGCTGCTGATACTTTCCAGTCTGAACCGCTATCATTTCCTTATGGAGCAGCTGGTAGCCCGGGACTTCAAAACCAAGTACCGCCGTTCCGTACTGGGTGTCATCTGGAGCTTTTTGAATCCGCTGCTCACCATGCTGGTACAGTATGTGGTGTTTTCCACCCTGTTCAAATCGGACATTCCCAACTTTGCCCTGTACCTGCTTTCCGGTATCGTTACCTACAGCTTCTTCAGTGAAGCAACCAATATGACCCTCAGCTCCATTGTCAGCAACAGCTCCCTCATTACCAAGGTTTATGTACCCAAGTACATTTACCCCCTCACCAGGGTGATCTCTTCCACCGTCAACTTCCTGTTTGCCCTGATTCCCCTGCTGGGCGTGATGCTGTTCACCCGCTCCCCCATTACCTGGGCGCTGCTGCTTATGCCCCTGGGCATCCTCTGCCTGTTCTGTCTGTCTCTGGGTGTGGGACTGCTGCTGTCCACCGCCATGGTATACTTCCGGGACACCCAATTCCTGTGGACCGTGGTATCCATGATCTGGATGTATCTGACCCCGGTGTTTTATCCCGAAAGCATTATTCCGGCGCAGCTGCTTCCTGTCTACCGGTGCAATCCCCTGTATCAGATCCTGGCTTTCTTCCGGGCCATCCTGCTGGAGGGTGTGTCCCCTTCCCCCTCCTGCTATCTGGGTGTGATTCTTTCTGCCCTGATTCCCTTGCTGTTGGGTGCCATTGTTTTCCGGAAGAATCAGAACGAATTTATTCTCTATCTGTAAGGAGCGTCTGTCCCATGATTATTCAAGCAGATCACATTTCCATGCGCTATGTCATGGCCACGGACCGCGGGCAATCTCTGAAGGAGTTTGTGGTAAAATCCCTGAAGGGAAAAATCCACTACGAGTACTTCTCTGCCCTGGATGACGTGAGCCTGTCCATTGAAAAAGGCGAGGTGGTGGGCATCATCGGCCACAACGGCGCTGGAAAATCCACCCTTCTGAAAATTATCGCCGGGATTCTCCGCCCCACGGAAGGCACCATCGGGGTGCAGGGACGGATTGTGCCCATGCTGGAGCTGGGCAGCGGCTTTGACTACGACCTGACCGGCCGAGAAAATATCTACCTCAACGGGGCAGTTCTGGGCTACTCCAAGGAATTTCTCCAGGCAAAATATCAGGAAATTCTGGATTTTTCCCAGCTGGAAAAGTTCATCGATATGCCCATCCGGAATTACTCCTCCGGTATGCTCATGCGGCTGGCCTTCTCCATCGCCACCGTGGTTACCCCGGACATTCTGATTGTGGACGAGATTCTCTCCGTAGGTGACGGAGACTTTCAGGAAAAAAGCAAGAACAAAATGCTGGAGCTTATGAGCGGCGGCACCACCGTGCTGTTTGTCTCCCACAGCATCGGTCAGATTCGGGAATTGTGCGACCGGGTCATCTGGCTGGATCACGGCAAGGTGAAGATGATTGGCTCCACCCAGGAAGTGTGCGATGCCTACGAAAGGAGAGGGATCCAATGAGCAATCCCTATACCAAAGACTACTATCACAACGGCTGCGGCCCCATTCCCTATGAACAGCGGGAATACTGGACCGGATTCTTCGGCGCCATTGCAGATAAACTCATTGCCCAGCACCATCCCAAAACTGTTCTGGATGCCGGCTGTGCCATGGGCTACCTGGTGGAAGCCCTCCGGGATCGGGGGGTGGAGGCCTACGGTATAGACATTTCCGAATACGCCCTGTCCCAGGTGCGGCAGGATATTCAGCCCTACTGCTTCCACGGCTCCATTACAGAGCCCCTGCCCCCGGCCATGCCCCAGAGGTATGATTTGCTGGTGACCATCGAGGTATTGGAGCACCTTCCTGAGGAGGAAGGGAAGAAAGCCATTGCCAACCTGTGCCGCCTGTCGGATACCATTGTATTTACCTCCAGCCCCAATGACTTCACCGAGCCGACCCATATCAATGTCCAGCAGCGGGAATACTGGGGCAAGCTTTTTGCCCGGCAGGACTTTTTCAATGACCTGGATGCCGTTCCCTCCTATATCACCTCCTACGCTGTGTGCTTTCGGAAGCACAAGGATGTGATCTCCCTGGTGGAGAGCTATGAGCGGAACATTCGCCTCCAGGAGGCTGCCCAGGAAGCAGCGGTGGCCCAGGCCAAGATTCTTCCCTTCCAGGCAAGTCTGTTCTGGGCCCAGGGTCAGGAGGACTACACCCCCGAAAACCGACTGGTTTACCAGGGGGATGCCCGGGATGGACTGGTGAGCTGGGACTGCACCCTGCCGAACCCTGCCCAGCGGCTGCGGTTTGACCCTATGGAATGCCCCTGTCTTTTAACCCAGCTGTCTGTCTACGGCGACGGGATTCAGCTGGAGGTGCAGCCGGTCAACGGCAATCCCTGCAAGCAGCTGCTGGTATTCCCCGGGGATGACCCCCAGGTGGAGCTGCTCACCGGCGGGAAAGCCGTAAGCAAAATCCATTTGCGTGCCCAGGCCATTGCCATGGAACACCCGGAGGCCAATGACCTGCTGATTTACCTGTTCGGTCAGATTCACCGGGATTCCCAGGCGCTGTCTCAGCTGAACGCAGAGCTCCAGGCAGCCCGGGACCAGGTACAAAAGACCCTGACCGACTGTACGGACACCGTCCAATCTTTGCAGGCACAGCAGGAAAAAGCCCTGAAAGATTTGCAAATCCAGCAGGAAAATGCCCTGGAAACCCTCCAGAGCCAGCATAAAGAAGCTATAAACGCCCTGAATGCCCAGCTGGAGGAAACCGACGCCTCCTTGCAGCACTACCAGGAGCACTATCACGCCGCCATTGCCCAGCGGGAACAGCTGAAAGAACAGCTGCATCAGGCAGACACCTTCAACTACGCCTTGCAGCACTCTATTTACTGGAAGCTCACCGCACCCCTGCGTTTTTTGGTGCGGTGCCTCAAGTGGCCCTTCCGGCACATCCCCCTGCTGCGTCCTGTGGGAAAGCTGCTGCGGTGCCTGCGGCATCACGGTCTGGTACAGACCATGCGTCTGGTGAAGAAAAAACTCACCACCAAAACCCTGTCCCAAAATCCTTTCCTCCGCCCTGTCCTGACGGAAAGCCAGCGCAAGGCTCAGGAGAACCGGGTATTTTCCCACAACACCCTTTTCAGCATTGTGGTTCCTCTGTATAACACCCCCCCGGACTTCCTGGAGGAAATGGTCAGCTCCGTGCAGAAGCAGACCTATGGCAACTGGGAGCTGTGTCTGGCAGACGGCAGCGATCAGGACCACAAGCATGTGGAGGCCGCCTGCCGGAAATACGCCAAGGCAGACAGCCGGATTCACTACAAGAAACTGACCGAAAACGGCGGCATCTCCCGCAATACCATTGCGGCCTATGAGATGGCCACCGGCGACTATATTGTACTTTTGGATCACGACGACATCCTCACGGAGAACGCCCTGTATGAATGTGCCTGTGTCATTGAAGAAAATCCCCAGGCAGACTTCATCTATTCCGACCGGGGTGTGTTTGACAACGGCACCAAGACCATCATTGCAGACCAGTTCCTGCCGGATTACAGCCCTGATTTTCTCCGGGCTACCAATTACGCCAGCCACCTCAATCTTTTCTCCCGTCAGGTGATTGAAAAGGCCGGGTTCATCCGGGAGGGCTTTGACGGCAGCCAGGACTATGACATCGAGCTGCGGGTCATGGAGCAAGCCCGGGACGTTGTGCACATCCCCAAAATTCTCTACTACTGCCGGGCCTGTGAAGGCTCTGTCGCCCTGAATCCCGAAAGCAAAATGTATGCCTATGAAGCCGGCCGCAGAGCCATTGCGGCCCATATTGCCCGCATTGGCTTTCCCGGGGAAGTGGAATTTATCCGGGACACCTTCTCCTATCGGATTCACTATGAGATTGTGAACCCCGGCAAGGTAACCATCATCATCCCCAACATGGATCACCTGGAACAGCTGAAACCCTGCGTGGAATCCATTCTGGAGAAAACCGACTATCCCGACTATGAAATCCTGATTGTGGAAAATAACAGCCAGAATCCGGAAACTTTCGCCTATTATCAGGAGCTGGAGGCCAATCCCCGGGTGCGGGTCATCACCTACCAGCCGGAACAGCCGGGCTTCAATTACTCCGCCATCAACAACTTCGCCGTAGCCCAGACGGACAGCCCCTATGTGCTGTTCCTGAACAACGACGTTACGGTAATCAACGAAGGGTGGCTCCGGGAGATGCTGATGTTTGCCCAGCGTCCCGATGTGGGTGCCGTAGGTGCCAGACTCTATTACCCCGACGACACCTATCAGCATATCGGCCTGTTTATCGGCATCGGGTGCCACATCGCCACCCACTACGCCCACAGGACCCCCAAAACCAACACCGGCTATATGCACCGCCTGTCCATGCCTCAGAATTACAACGCCGTCACCGCAGCCTGTATGCTGTTGAAGCGGGCGGACTTCCTGGCAGTGGGAGGCTTCGACCAGGTGGACTTCAAGGTGGGGCTGAACGATGTGGATCTGTGCCTGAAACTGCGCAGTCTGGGGAAGTTCAATGTGCTGACCCCCTACGCAGAGCTATACCACTACGAAAGCATTTCCCGGAAATCCGATGCGGAAGGTCCCAACAAAGCCCGCTTCGCCAGAGAACAGGAGCTGTTCCGGAAGAAATGGGCAGCTTATTTCCGGGACGGTGCCTGCGACGGCTATTATCATCCCCAGCTGAATCTTTAATGTGTATGTAAGGAGTATGTCATGACCTGCTATTTTACCAGCATTACAGCAAATTACTTTGCCAAGGCCCGTACCCTGGGGCAGTCCCTGAAAAAATACAATCCTCAGGCCAAATTTGTGGTTGTCTGCTCCGATCCCCTGCCCCAGTGGGTGGACCCCAGCCAGGAGCCTATGGATGAAATCCTTTACAGCCGGGATTTTTCCGCCATTGACAATGTAAAGGCCTTCTTCTTCAAGCACACCATCACGGAGCTTTGCACCGCTGTGAAGCCCATGGCAGCTCTGGAAATTCTGGACCGCTTCCAGGCAGACAGCGTGGTGTATCTGGACCCGGACATTGCCGTTTTCAACTCCCTGCAGGAGCTGGAAGCCATGTTCCAGGACAACAGCATTCTCCTGACCCCCCATCAGACCACCCCGGAAACCCAGGATTACTTCATCCGCAACAATGAAATTCTGTTTTTGAAGCGGGGCAGCTATAACTGCGGCTTCTTCGGTGCCAAAAATGATGCCGAGGGCCGCCGCTTCCTGAACTGGTGGAATCAGCGGCTGCTGACCTACTGCTTCGACGACAACTACGACCTTCTGCCGGAGCTGTCCCGGGACGGTCTTTTGGGTATGTTCACCGACCAGAAGTGGACGGACCTGGTTCCCAGCTTCTTTGACGGGGTAAAAATCATCAAGGAGCCGGGCTACAACGTGTGCACCTGGAACCTGTCCCAGCGCACCCTGAAAATCCGGGGCGCGGACATTACCGTGGAAGGGAAGCCTTTGTATTTCTTCCACTTCTCCGGCTTTGACAGCGGCGGACACAGAAACGAGCTGAACAACATTCTGAAAGTGAAGCCGGAAAACGCCGATGTGCCTCAGCTTTCCGACTGGTATGAGAAAACCCTGGCGGAAAACGGTCAGGAAACCTTCGGAAAGATTGCTTTTGACTGGACCCGGTATTCCAACGGGGAGAAAATTCAGGACTTTGAGCGAAAGCTCTATCACATCCGCAAGGACATCCATGCCCTCCCCCCCTTCTGCGACCCCTTCACCGTCACGGATGGCGAGTGCTTCTATACCTGGGTACGCCGGGAATACCCCCAGTGGTTTGACCATTTTGCAAAAAAAGGAAAGCAGGAACAGCAGCTGAACCATTTCCGGAAAGTGGCAAATGTTTTTCTCCCCCAGGGAAGCCGGGCAAGAGAGGTTGTCAAAGGGCTGTATCACAAGATGAAGCGCTCTGTGTAAGATTCCCTGAAAGAATTCGGGAAAGGAGGCGATTGGGCTGTATCCTGTAAAAAAGTCCGGGAAGATTCTCCTGGATAATCTCCGTATGCTGGGGGTGCTGGGCACCACCGCAAAGGCTGTGCGGAAGCTGAATTTCCGAAGAAAATCCCGGCGGTTTATTCGCAGGCCTCTTTATACCCCGGAGGAGCTGCAAGCCCAGAGGCAGCAGCACTTCCCAGTTGAACCCTTATTCAGCATTATTGTCCCCCTTTACAACACCCCCGGGGACTTCCTGGAGGAAATGCTCCAATCGGTGCTGGCCCAGACCTACGGCAAATGGGAACTGTGCCTGGCCGACGGCAGCGATAACGGCACCCAGGTGGAGGACATCTGCCGCCGCTACGCCCGGGAGGATGACAGAATCCACTACCGCAGACTACCCCAGAATCTGGGGATTTCCGGCAACACCAACGCCTGCCTGTCCATGGCTGCGGGGGATTATATCTGCCTGTTTGACCATGACGATCTGCTCCATCCGGCTGCGCTGTTCTCCTTTGCCAAGGCCATCCACCAGACCGGAGCCGATTTTCTTTACACGGATGAGCTGATTTTCACCCGGACCCCTGCCCATCCCAAGTTCATCCACTTCAAGCCGGATTACTCCCCGGAAAATCTCCTGTCCAACAACTATATCTGCCATTTTTCCGCCTTCCGGAAAAGCCTTCTGGACAGGGTGGGACCCCTCCGCTCCCAGTATGACGGAAGTCAAGATCACGAGTTCTATCTCCGGGCTACCGCCGCCGCCCAGAAGGTGGTGCATATCCCCCAGGTGCTTTACTACTGGCGTTCCCATGCCAACTCCGTAGCCCGGGATCTGGACTGTAAGGCATACGCCTTCCACAGCGGTCGGCAGGCCGTTACTGACTTTCTGGCAGAGCAGGGACTATCCGTCCAGGTGGAAAGCACTCCCATATCCCCGGTGATTTACCGGATTCATTACCCTCTGGCTGCGCCCCCTCCGGTATCTGTCCTGATTCCGGGCAACAACAACTACGCCCTGCTGTCCCGGTGCGTGGAAAGCATTCTGGAAAACAACACCTATCCCAACTCAGAAATCCTCATTGTGGACAATGGCTCCTCCCAGAAGAAGCTGTTGGATTACTATGAACAGCTCCAGACCCGGCACCCCAATGTGCGGGTTCTGTCCTGCCCATGGCAGACCTTTTCCCAGGCCTATGCTCTGGGAGCCGGGGAGGCCAAAGGAGAGCTGTTGCTGCTGCTGAATCCGGCACTTATGGCTACCCAGCCCGGCTGGATAGAGGAGATGGTCATGCTGGGACAAAAAGAGCAGACCGGCTGCGTAGGTGCCAGGATTTGTTTCCCCAACCAGACCATTGCCCACGCCGGCTTGCTGATTCTTCCCGGCGAACCCCCGGTACGTGCCTTCTACCGCCAGTCCGCCGCCGATACCGGCTATATGGGACGACTCCACTTTGCCCAGCAGTACAGCGCCGTCAGCGGTGCCTGCATGCTGGTGAAAAAGGATCTGTGGATGGAACTGGGCAGCCGCCTCCCGGACGATGGCTGGGATGTGTGCTTCTGCCTTCGTTTGGAAAAGGCCGGCTACCGGGTGCTGTGGACCCCCTGGGCGAAGCTGACGGTGAAAAAAGCCCGGCATATCTATCCCAGGCCCCCCTCCCCCGTTCCCCGGCAGTGGTGCTCTTTCCCCTACGACCCCTGCTACAATCCCAATTTCTGCGGGCACGGAGTAGGCTTTGTTCCCAAGGCCCGGCCTTTCCGGGACTTTCCCCCGGCTCTGGCTGCAAATACGGAAGATAAAGGAATAACCAATAAAAACCAATACAATCATTACTCAGAAAAGAGGAATTGAAATGACCATTATTGTTACCGGCGGCGCCGGATTTATCGGAAGCAACTTTGTGTTCCATATGCTGAAAGAACACCCCGATTACCGGATTATCTGCCTGGACAAGCTGACCTATGCCGGCAACCTGTCCACCCTGGCACCGGTTATGGACAACCCCAACTTCCGCTTTGTGAAGCTGGACATCTGCGACCGGGAGGGTGTTTACAAGCTGTTTGAGGAAGAGCATCCCGACATGGTGGTGAACTTCGCCGCCGAAAGCCACGTGGACCGCTCCATTGAGAATCCCGAGGTGTTCCTGAAAACCAACATTCTGGGCACCCAGGTGCTGATGGATGCCTGCCGGAAGTACGGCATCACCCGTTACCACCAGGTTTCCACCGACGAGGTTTACGGAGACCTGCCCCTGGATCGTCCCGACCTGTTCTTCACCGAGGAGACCCCCATCCATACCAGCTCTCCCTACTCCTCCTCCAAGGCCGGCGCTGACCTTTTGGTGATGGCTTACCACAGAACCTACGGCCTGCCGGTCACCATCTCCCGGTGCTCCAACAACTACGGCCCCTATCACTTCCCGGAGAAGCTCATCCCCCTGATGATTGCCAACGCCCTGGCGGACAAGCCCCTGCCGGTTTACGGCGAGGGTCTGAATGTCCGGGACTGGCTGTATGTGGAGGATCACTGCAAGGCCATCGACCTGATTATCCACAAGGGCCGTGTGGGCGAGGTTTACAACGTGGGCGGCCACAACGAAAAGCAGAACATTGAGATTGTAAAAATCATCTGCGATGCCCTGTGTAAATGTCAATGAATTTCTTTACCACTGACACTGAAAAAGTTTACCAGCGTTGACAATGAAATAGTTTACCACTCGGTAAACTTTGACACTGAATTTGTTTACCACCCCTTCAGTCTGCCTGCGTACT
>DVFK01000093.1 GCA_018713285.1 Candidatus Faecousia excrementigallinarum | reverse complement strand
TTTTGTGTGATTGCTTCACAGATGGTAATTGGGTTTTCCATTTTATTTCCTCCAGATAATAATTGGAGGGTTAGGAAGCGTGAACCCTCCATACACGACTTATTTTCATAAAAGACCACCCTTTCCTGTTTGTCGTTACACTTGTTTGCATGCTGATATGCGCTCATTTCTGCACTTAACAAAGTGATAAATATATATTGGTGCAAAAATGAGAAAATGTCAAGGGATTTCTTGGGTAAAAAACTACGGCATCCAGCAAAAGCTGAATGCCGTAGCTTTTTGTTTCCGCCCTTGTCAGACGGACAGGTAGTTTAGGTTTACAGATACCGGGCAATGAGGTAGATGGAGCAGACCGCCAGAACCAGAAGGGTTGCAGGAAGGGCGCTCATCAGGTAGGAGCCCCAGCCGATGCGGTGTCCGTTTTTCTCCGCAATGGCGCAGCCAATCACATTGGCGGAAGCGCCGATGGGGGTGCCGTTACCGCCGATGTCGGTACCAAGGGCCAGCGCCCAGGCCAGCACGGACAGCTCCACACCGGAGGTTGCAGACAGGGAACGGATGACCGGCACCATGGTGGCAGCAAAGGGAATATTGTCCACCAATGCGCTGGCAGAGGCAGATACCCACAGAATAACCATTACCATAACGATGGGATTGCCGCCACTGATGTTGCCGATGAACTGGGACAGAATCTCCAGGATTCCCGTTTGCTCCAGACCGCCTACCACAACAAACAGGCCGGTGAAGAACAGAACCGTCTCCCAGTCCACGCCCTTGAGGATCTTGCCGCTGTGGCGATTAAACAACAGGAGGGTCAGGACACCCGCCAGGGTACCGATGGAGGCCACAGTAATACCCGTCTGGGCGTGGGTCACCAGCAGCACCACCGTCACCAGGAAGATGGCCAGGCTGCAGCCGAAAGCCTTCTTGGACTTAATGGCGTGGGAAGGCTCCAGGTCACTGGACAGGTGGTCCACCGGGCCGCCGGCCTTCAGCTTCTTGTGATACCGCAGGTAGTAGAATGCCACCACCAGAACCAGGGCAATGAGCACCACCAGACCGGTGTTCAGCAGGAAGTCTGTGAAGGTGAAGCCCAGGGATGTGCCGATGATGATGTTGGGGGGGTCACCGCTCATGGTAGCGGCTCCGCCCAGGTTGGCGCAGAAAATTTCCGGCAAAATCATGTACACAGGATTAAACTTCAGAATCAGGGACAGCTCCACCGTAATGGCCGCCATGAACAGCACCACGGTGATGCTGTCGATGAACATGGCCAGCACCGCGGAAAGGAGCATGAAGCTGATAAACAGAGGCGCAACCTTATAATGTACCTTCTTTGCCAGGTCCAGGCACAGCCACCGGAAGAAGCCCGCAATGCCCATGCCCTCCACCATGATCATCATGCCGATGAAGAACACAATGGTGGACCAGTTGATGCCGGAGGAGGAGCTCTCCGCCGCCCCCGGGGCATACCAGAATTCCTTGTTCAGGAAGCACTCCAGATTCAGGGTTTTCCAGGCGGCCTCAGGGCTGTGCATGCACACCAGGAACACCAGAACCAGGGTGCAGGCTGCGCCCACCAGCGCAGGAATGTGACGATGCACCTTACCGCTGATAATGAAGGCAAACATCACCACAAAGATTGACAATGCTACAATTTGACTCATCATATTTTTCTCTCCAGATCAAACTACCAGGGTTATTTTTGGGCAGCCCGGACAATGATATCCACGCAGGCATCCTCGCCCAGCTTACCGCTGTCCAGACACAGGTTATAGTTTTCCCGTTCGCCCCAGACAGCACCGGTATAGTGCTGCACATAGCCCTGACGGCGGCTGTCCCGCTCCTTCAGGCGCTTCTCCACAGGCACACCCGTGTCCTCATAGTGACGCATCATATAGGCCTTCCGGTAATCCATATCGGCCCCGATAAACACCCGCAGGCAGTCGATTCCTGCCTCCCGGAGTAAAAATCCGGCGCATCGGCCCACAATCACACAGTCCTCTTTGGCACCCAGATCCAGGATAATCTCTTTCTGAATCCGGAACAGCTTGTCTGTGGGATCCTCATAACTGGCACGGTTTCGGGTCACCAGGTCAAACAGCAGGGAATTGCTCCCCATATGCTCGCTCTGACGCGTCACAAAGTCCGTATCAAAGCCGCTTTCCTTCGCTACCCGGTTCACCAATTCCTTGTCGTAAAAGGCAACTCCCAGTTTTTCCGCCACCCGCTGGGCAATGGTATGTCCGCCTGTGGCAAACTGTCGGCTAATGGTGATGACCATTTCTTTCCCTCCTTAATAATAAGAATCTATTTGCAACTGAAAAATCAGTTGTAAACCATGTTACACCTGCCCGACAATGGCCCGGGCTACATACACGCCGCTGGCAGAGGCGTGGGACAGAGAATGGGTAATGCCGCTGCCGTCGCCGATGATATACAGGCCGGGATAACGGGACTGGAGGTGATTGTCCACCTCTACCTCCATATTATAGAACTTGACCTCCACGCCGTAAAGCAGGGTATCTTCGTTGGCGGTACCGGGGGCAATCTTATCCAGGGCATAAATCATCTCGATAATGCCATCGAGAATCCGCTTGGGCAGCACCAGGCTCAAATCGCCAGGGGTGGCGTTCAAGGTGGGGGTGATAAAGGCCTCCTGAATCCGGCTGGGGGTGGAACGGCGTCCGGCAATCAGGTCTCCGAAACGCTGGACAATCACACCGCCGCCCAGCATATTGCTGAGTCTTGCAATGCTCTCGCCATAGCCGTTGGAATCCTTGAAAGGCTCGGAGAAATGCTTGGCTACCAGCAGAGCAAAGTTGGTGTTCTCCGTCTGCCTGGCAGGGTCTTCATAGCTGTGGCCGTTGACGGTGATGATGCCGTTGGTATTCTCGTTTACCACGGCGCCCTTGGGATTCATGCAGAAGGTCCGGACCAAATCCCCATACTTCTGGGTGCGGTACACAATCTTACTCTCATAAAGCTCATCTGTCAAGTGCTCAAATACAGCTGCCGGCAGCTCCACCCGAACGCCGATGTCCACCCGGTTGGAATGGACAGGAATTTCCAGGCTCTTGCAGACCTCTTCCATCCACTTGCTGCCGCTGCGGCCCACGGAGACAATGCACTTGCCGCAGGTATAGACTTCATCATCGGTGGTCACCTTGTAGCCCCCTTCTTCCGCAGTCACGGAGCGAACCGGGGTATCAAAATAGAAATCCACCTTGTCTTTCAGGTCGGCATAGAGGTTTTCCAGCACCACATAGTTGATGTCCGTACCCAGATGCCGGACGGAAGCGTCCAGCAGGTGCAAATCGTTCTGAATGCACAAGGTCTTGAAACGGGAACCGGCGGTGGTATAGAGCTTGGTACCCTCGCCGCCATAGCGCATATTGATGTCGTCCACATAGCGCATCAGATCCAGGGCCTGCTTCTTGCCAATATATTCGTAAAGGGTTCCGCCAAAATCGTTGGTGAAATTATATTTTCCGTCAGAGAAGGCACCGGCTCCGCCGAAGCCGCTCATAATGCTGCAGCTTTTGCAGCCGATACAGCTTTTGATTTTCTCTCCGTCGATGGGACAGCGGCGTTTTTCCAGAGGGTGTCCGGCCTCAAATACCGCCACCTTCAGGGCAGGATTGGTCTGACACAGCTCGTAGGCAGAGAAAATGCCTCCCGGGCCAGCTCCGATAATAATCACATCATACTGCATAGCTTCCTCCAAAATAAGCGCCGACCTGGGCAGCGAATCCCGGTCGGCGACTGTAAAATTAGGGCCAGATTGTTACCCGACATAGAATAGCACAAGGACCTAAAATTGTCAAGCTGGGCCAAACCGGTCAATGTTTGATTTTTTGTGAACTTTTTTCTACGAAAAAGCCCAAAAGCCAGGTAATGGCTTCCGAGGCGGGAAAGGCCAGCCACACACCGGTCACCCCCAGCAGCCGGGACAAAAGCACCGCCATCACCACAATGGACACCACGCCCCGGGACAGGGCAATGGCAGAGGAGGCAAACCCCTGCCCCACGGCGCTGAAGAAACCGGATTTGATGATGTTCACCGCCGCCAGGAGAAAGCCCAGGAAATACAGCCGCAGCCCCGGCTCTGCCAGAGCAGCCAGCTCCCGGGAGTTCTGGCTGTTGAAAAGGGACACCACCGGCGCCGTGAACAGCCACACCCCGGCTACCACCAGGCAGGCGATCACAAGGCCGGTACCTGCGCTGTAACGGTAGATTTTCCGCTCCCCTGCCCTGTCCATCTGTCCGTGGGCGCTGCTGGCAACCGGCTGAAGGCCGATGGATACGCCGTTAAGCAGAGCCGTGGCAACCAAAGCCGTATTGGCTACCACGCCATAGGCCGCCACCGCCACATTGCCCGCCAGGGACAAAAGCAAAAAGTTAAACACCAGGGTGGTAATGCCGCTGGAAAGCTCCCCCACAAAGGCGGACACCCCCAGCACGCAGGAGCCGGTGAGCCGTTTCCAGGAAGGCCATTTCCAGGTAAAGGTGATGGTGTTCTTCCGGGACAGGTAGTGGAACAGGCAGATAGCCATGCTCACCATAGGGGAAATTCCCGTAGCCAGCGCCGCTCCCACCATGCCCATGTTCATGGGGAACATGAACACATAGTCAAAGATAATGTTGAAAAAGCCGCTGCACAGGGTGGCCGCCATGGCAATGTTGGGGGCGTTATCGTTCCGGACGAAAGCCGTAAAGGTATAATTGAGCATAAAGAAAGGTGCAAAAAGCAGCACCGTCCGCAGGTAGGGCTCTCCCACCCCCTGAATCTCCCGGTCCGCTCCCAGAAGGGTCAGCACCTTGTCCGGGCAGAGCACACCGCACAGCAGAAACACCAGGCTGGCCAGCAGGGCAAACCAACAGGCGTTGGAGAAGTAATGCCAGGCCTCGTCGCTGCCCGCTGCCTTTTCCAGGCTGTACCGGGTGGCAGAGCCAATTCCAATCATAGCGCCGATGGCAAACATCAATCCGTACACCGGAAGCACCAGATTCAAAGCGGTCATGCCGTTGGCACCTGCCGCCAGAGAAATAAAGAAGGTATCTGCCAGCAGGTAGCAGGAAATTCCCAGCATTGCCAGAATGTTGGGAAGGATATAGCGTCTGAGCTGTTTTTCCAAAATATCTCCTCTCTCGTCCTTGCGGCTGGAACTATGCCACAGGATCTGTGGTAATGTAAAAATAGGGGTCCGTATATTCGTTGAATTTCTCCTCCGGGGTCGTATCGTACCATATTGCGTGTCCAAATTGATACAATCAAC
>DVFK01000092.1 GCA_018713285.1 Candidatus Faecousia excrementigallinarum | reverse complement strand
AAAAGATAGAGAAAACAGTACTACAAACAATGCTAGTATACTACAAATCTTTTTTTTCATGGTACTAACTCCTTCCTGGTGCTTGATGGTTTCAATTCTACTATAACTAAAGTGCATTTTGCCACCATATTTTGGAAAGGAATAAGTAATAATTTTGTAAAGCGCTTTCCTTCTTGACAAATTTCCCCCTTTGGGTATAATAGAGGACGGATCGCATAACAAATCCATCTTCGGGGTGCCGGTGGAACCGGCTGAGATTGGGATGGTTTCCCTGACCCGTGAACCTGATACGGTTTGTACCGTCGTAGGAAAAGATGCACATACAGAAACATTTGTATCGCATTGCACCTTTGGACGGGTTTGCAATGCGGTACTTTTTATTTACGGAGGTTTCCTATGAAAACCAAAACAAGAATGCTCACGGAAAGCGCCCTGCTCATCGCCATGGCTATCGTCCTGGAACTGGTGGCAAAGGCCTTCATCCCCGAAATGCCCTTCGGCGGCCAGGTCACCCTGGTGAGTATGCTCCCCATTGTGCTGATTTCCTACCGTCACGGTGTGAAGTGGGGCCTGCTCTCCGGCGTGGTGTATGCCGCTCTGGAAATGGTCATCGGCGCCAAGACTGTGGCTGCCGCCTTCCAGCCGGATTACTTCGGCTCCGGGGTGCTGATTGTCAACGCCCTTTTGATGTGCCTGCTGGACTATGTGCTGGCCTTTACCATCCTGGGTATTGGCGGCTGCTTCCGCAATAAGATCCAGAATCCTGGCCTGTCCCTGTGCCTGGGCAGCATTGTGGCCCTTTCCTGCCGGTATCTGTGCCACATCCTCTCCGGCTACATCCTCTTCGGCAGCTATGCCGAGTGGTTCTTTACCCAGGAAGGCTTCCCGGCCTGGGGTGCAAACCTGGTGGCAAGCCTCAACCCCCAGCTTCTGGCTCTTGCCTACTCTGTGGTGTATAACGGAATGTATATGATTCCGGAAATCGTCTTTACCGCCGTGGCCGCCCTGCTCCTGAGCAAAGTCCCCGGCATTGTGAAGAAGGTATAAAAACATGGGCCTGTTGCAAAACGAGAGATTTGCAACAGGTCTCTTTTTGTGCACCGCACCCCATAGCTCCCTCCGGGAGGGAGCTGGCACCGCAGGTGCCTGAGGGAGCAAGCGGGCGGTGCAGTTCCGGTTTGCTTGAGGGGTGGTACGTGATAGGGGTTATCAAAACCACTGGGGAGGTACCATCCCTGGCAGTCAAATGGGCTGTGCGCCCGCTGGCTCCCTCCGGCTTGGGGCTGCGCCCCAAGCCACCTCCCTCCGGGAGGGAGGTATTGCGGCGTGCCGCCGCTGTCAATGCGTGCAAGGTGCAGTTGTTTTCCTTCCCTATTCTGCTCGGTAACGATACCGGGCGGGTCAGGGAAGTAACGATGCGCAGAAAGCCGCCGTGCGAAATCGTCTGCGGGCGCTGCCCGCCGATACCGGGAAAATTCAGAAAATCAGGGTCTGCTGCAAAATAAGCGTTTTGCAGCAGACCCATTTTTCACCGGAGGCCGTAGTGGGAGATAACGTAGTCCATGTCCTTGTCACCCCGGCCGGAGAGGTTGATGAGGATGGAGCCTCTGCCCATCTCCTTTGCCAGCTTCATGGCGTAGGCCACGGCGTGGGCGCTTTCGATGGCGGGGATGATGCCCTCCATCCGGGAGAGGGTGAAGAAAGCGTCGATGGTCTCCTCGTCTCCGATTACATCGTATTTGACCCGGCCCAAATCCCGGAGGAAGGCGTGTTCCGGGCCGGAGGAGGGGTAATCCAGACCGCTGGCCACGGAGTACACCGGGGCGGGGCCGCCGTCCTCCCCTTTCAGCATAATGCTGTTGAAGCCGTGCATGACCCCTTCTGTGCCGTACTGGAGGCTGGCGGCGTGGTCACCCAGAGCCGGGCCTCTGCCCAGAGGTTCGATGCCGTAAATCTTCACCGGGTCGTTCAGGAACCCGGAGAACATGCCCATGGAGTTGGAGCCGCCGCCTACACAGGCCACCACGGCGTCGGGAAGCTCTCCTGTCATCTCCACAAACTGCTCCCGGGCCTCAATGCCCACCACCGCCTGGAAGTCCCGCACCATCAGGGGGAAGGGGTGGGGCCCCACCACGGAGCCGATGCAGTAGATACAGTTTTTGTAATCGGCGGCATAGGCGGCAAAGGCCGCATCCACCGCCTCCTTTAAGGTGGCAAGCCCCTCCGTCACGGGAATCACATTGGCTCCCAGAATCTTCATCCTTGCCACGTTGGGAGCCTGCTTCTCAATGTCCACCTGCCCCATGTAAACGTCGCATTGCAGGCCAAAATAGGCGGCGGCGGTGGCCATAGCTACGCCGTGCTGTCCGGCACCGGTTTCGGCAATGACCTTTTTCTTGCCCATGTACTTGGCAAGAAGGGCCTCTCCCATGCAGTGATTCAGCTTGTGGGCGCCGGTGTGGTTCAGGTCCTCCCGCTTGGCGTAGAGCTGGACATTTCCCAAGGAGGCGGAGAGGCGCTCCAAGTGGGAGATGGGGGTGGGTCTGCCCTGAAATTCCTTGCGGATCCGCCGCAGCTCTGCAATAAACTTCCGGGACTTGCAGATGGTGTAGTAGGCGTCTGCAATCTCCTCCATGGCGGCTTTCAGCTCCGGGGATACATAGATGCCGCCGTAGGGGCCGAAGTAGCCCTTTTCGTCCGGGTAGTCTTTGAGATAGGTGTCAAAATTCGTGCCGTTGAAATGCATAGTGAGCCCTCCGTTTTTTCATAAAGTCTTGCCAAAAAACGCAAATCGTCCTTGACAAGCAGTTTGTCAAGGACGAATAAATAGACTTTATCCGCGGTGCCACCTTGTATTCACGGCTGGGCCGTGCCCTTATGGGATACCAGCATATCCCCGGCAGATAACGCCTGCCCTGCGTTGCAGAATACTTGGCCCGAAAGCGGTTCACTGCACCCTCAGCGGTCCATTTGACAGGGGTTTCCTGCCCGGATTCCAGCACCCCGGGCTCTCTGGGAGGGCTTGCCTGCCGTTATCTCCGCTTCAACGGTTTGTTGGGTTAACAATACCACGGTTTTATGGCGTTGTCAAGCAAAATTTGTATTTTCGGGAGCGGACGGAAGTTTCTCCAGGAAATACAGGGCGTACACCGTTTCCACCTGGGCCCGGGTCTTCCAGTACAGCAGGAAGGTGCCTGCCAGATACACCCCGTAGCACACCAGGGTCAGCCAAAGCTTGGCATCCGGGAGGACAAAGGCCGGCAGGAGCATAAGAAGATTCAGCACAAGGCTGGCTCCATAGAACCACCAGAAGGTGAGGTCCAGCCGGAGCATCTCCATCACGTGACCCCGGAGAAGCTGGCGGCTCAGTCCCAGGGCCATGAGGGCGCTGTTGGTGGCCCCGGAGAGAATCAGGTAGTCTGCCAGCCGGCAGCGGTACATCACCGCCACAAACAGCACGCACAGAATAATCCCCATGAGCACAAACAGGGGAAGGATTGCCCCCAGCAGCTGAGTGGTGGGAATCTGGCTCAGGGCCGTCAGGGGGTCCTCAGCAGACATGAGGGGCTCCAGAATCCCCATGAGATTCTGAGACAGGGGAGTGAGCACAAACAAGAAGCTGGCTACATAGCCGGAGACCATGAGAAGGGGCAGAAGAAGAATCCCCTTCAGCAGGTACAGCCGGAGCAAAGGTCCCCATCGGTGCAGACCCTGGGTCAGCTCCCGGGGCTGGGCACTTTGTCCCCGGGCCCACAAAATGGCGCAGAACACCAGCCCCGCCTGCCAGAAGGGCAGAATCAGGGAGTTTGCCAGGGACAGAAGGGTTTGCAGGGTCTCCCAGAAGGCGGAAGCTCCCAGGTTGGAAAGTCCCCCTGCCGGGGAGGGGAGGGACAGAAGAAATTGCAGGACCGTCAGAATCACGGCGGCGCCTACAATCACGCCGGAGTGGATGGCAGTAATCTTGCCGGGGGCAGGCTGAGGGGTTTCCAGGACCTTTCTGGCCTGCTGCTTTATCTGGGAAAAGGATTGCATAAACATTCTCCTTAAATGTTGTACTTACCTTATTTATAATCCCTACCGGGGAAAATAGCAAATAAATTTTTTGTGACCGGTGGAAAATTTCCCGGGGGCGTGGTACAATGGGGGTAAATGAGAATTACCGGGGGGTGAGGATATGAGCCTGGGAGAACGGCTGCGGCAGGCACGGCTGGAGGCGGGGCTGTCCCAGCGGCAGCTGTGCGGGGAGCGGATTACCCGGAATATGCTGTCCCAGCTGGAAAGCGGTGCTGCCAGCCCCTCCGTTTCCACCCTCCAATACCTGGCGGCCCGGTTGGGAAAGCCGGTGGGGTACTTCCTGGAAGAGACGACCCCCTCCACCAATCAGCAGGTGATGGAAAAAGCCCGGAAAGGGTCGGGGTGGGGGGTGCTGGAGGCCCTGAAAGAATATGATGCCCCGGATGAAGTGTTTGACCGGGAGCGGTGGCTGCTGGAGGCCCTCACCTGCCTGGAACTGGCGGAGGCGGCTTTGGGAGAGGAAAAGCGGCCCCTTGCCTGGAGCCTTCTGGAACAGGCAGCTTCTGCCGGAGCCAAGACCCCCTACTACACCCGGCAGCTGGAGCGGCACCGGATTTGCCTGGCCTGCCGGGTGCGGCCGGAGAAGGCGGGGGAGCTTACTGCCGGGCTGGAGCCCCCGGAGGAGCTGCTGCCCCTGGCCCGGGCGGCTTTGGAGGCCGGGGAGCCGGAGCGGTGCGGAACCCTTCTGGATGCCTTCCCCCAGGATACCCCTCTGTGGCACCTGCTCCGGGGAGAAGCCCACTATGCCCTGGGAGAATATCAAAAGGCCGCCCCCCACTACCACCGAGCAGAGGCGGCTTACCCCAACCGGGTGTACCCCCGGCTGGAGGTCTGCTACCGGGAGCAGGAGGACTACAAAATGGCCTACACTTACGCCTGCCGACAAAGAAAGTAAAAGGTGCCCCTATAGCTCCCGACTGTCGGGAGGTATAAACGAAGCCTTCTGCAAGGTAACGATACCGGGCACTGGAGGGGCAGTAACGAATTGCAGAAGATTATCGTGCGCTTTGTCAGCGGGCACTGCCCGCTGCTACCGGGAGCGGGAGGACTACAAAATGGCCTACACTTACGCCTGCCGACAAAGAAAATAAAAGGTGCCGTTGCAAAATGAGCGATTTGCAACGGCTCTTTTTTCCGCCGCCGCACCCCAAAGGCTCCCTTGCGAAAGGGAGCTGGCACGGCGTAGCCGTGACTGAGGGATTCACGGCAGGCACTTTTTCAAAGTACAAACCTATGTGGAAACCTGCAAGCCTGCGGAATCCCCCCGGTTTGGCTTCGCCAAACCACCCCCCTTTGGCAAGGGGGGCTTTCGTCTGCGCATCCTTTGCCACCGCAGTAACGATACCGGGCGGGTCAGGGAAGTAACGAGTAGTAGAAAGCTGCCGTGCGAAATTGGCTGCGGCCACTGGCCGCAGAGGGAAGAGGGAAGAAGTTCCCCAGGCTTTGCCTGGGGTGTGCCCCGCCTCTTGACGGCGGGTGGGAAATATAGTATGATGGACACAAACAAATGGTCGAAAGGAGTGGGGGCTATGAGCGGCGATCCCCGGAAGAATGCGGCCCAGTGGTTTTACGGCAAGCTGTTCCGGGAGGAGCCTTTGCGCCCCCGGCCCCAGACCCCCAAAGAGAAGCTGCCGCCCCTGCTGGAGGCTGCCCGGTCCCTGGAAAACATCCCCGGAAATCCCTGGCAGTCCCGGGAGGCGGTGTTTCTGAAACAGGCAAAGCTTCTGGAAAATTATGAGGACGAATACGCCTTTTCCGGCACCGTGGTCTACTATTTTCCCACCTACCAGTCCTTGTCCGACCGGGAGCTGCGGGGGTACTTTGCCTGGCGTACCCGGCTTCGCCGGGGGAAGATTGAGAAAACCTGCCGTACCTTTGCCTATCTTTACATTTATGAGCTGCTACACTGTGTAGGCGTACCCACCCCGGAGGCGGGGTATGAAGCCCTCCTTGCCTTCCGCCGGGACTATGCCCCCCTGGACGAGTTTGTCCTGACCTATCTGAACAAGTGGATGACAGATTTCGTGGTGTATTACGATTTGCCTCCGGCGCTGCTGGCAGATTCTCCCCAGGTGCGGTGGGACGAGGCCATCACCCGGCTGGAAAATGCCGGGAGTCTTTCCCCGGAGGCGGTTCTGGAGGCGGTGGAGGCTCTGGCCCCCGGCTGGATGTCCCGCTCCCGGTTCTGCCGGGACAACCGGGAAGATTACGGGCGGGTGCTGGCAGGACTGTTGCAGGGCATGGCCCGGCACTATGCAGGGCGCACCCAGAAGCCCCTGGGGGAGCAGCTTTTCGGCAGGCTCCAGTGGGAGCCGGTGCGGCTCTTTGGAAGCGCTGTGTTCGCCAACCCCCGGAAAACCCGGGATTTGGAATGCAGCGTGGACGAGCGGTTCCGGTATCGCTGCGAAAACGGCCTGTGGAGCCTTCTGCGCCACCCCAGGATAGAGGGGGGAATCCGCCAGCTGGAGCGGCTGGAAAAGTCCGTGGACGGCTGCCTCCGGGAGGCCCTGGGGGACAAGCACCCCATCAAGTACGACCCCCTTCCCAAATGGCAGACGAAAATCCTTCAGGAGGAAATAAAAAAGCTTCTGGATGAGAAGGAAGCGGCACAAAAGGCGAAAATCACCATTGACTATTCCCAGCTGGACCGGATTCGCCGGGAGGCGGCCCTTACCCGGGACAAGCTGACGGTGGAGGAGGAGCTGGAAGAACTGCCGGAAGCTCCGGAGGTTCCGGAAACCCCCGACACCCCCTTAAGCCCTCCTGAGTACCGGCTGCTGCAGAGCCTTCTGTATGACCGCCCCACGGACTGGGTGCGGGCGGAGGGGTATCTTCTGTCGGTGCTGGTGGACGGCATCAACGAAAAGCTCTACGACACCTTCTGCGACACGGTGGTACAGGACTCCCCGGCAGTTATAGAGGATTATATTGACGATTTGAAAGAGATGGTAGCCCCATGAAAATTCCAAAACGCATTGCAAATACCCTGATAAACGCCCTGAAAGGCGGCGTGGTGCCCCGAATTGGCCTTCCCTATGTGACTGTGGGAAGAAGCGCCGAGATTGACGCCCTTTTGCACGATGTGGACATGATTGCGGAGGGCGGCGCTTCCTTCCGGTTCATCACCGGCAAGTACGGAAGCGGCAAGAGCTTCCTCCTGCAAACTATCCGCAATTATGTGATGGCGAAGAACTTTGTGGTGGTGGATGCGGACCTCTCCCCGGAGCGGCGGCTCCAGGGCACCCGGGGTCAGGGACTTGCCACCTATAAAGAGCTGATTCGGAATATGTCCACCAAGACCAAGCCGGAAGGCGGGGCGCTGAGCCTGATTCTGGACCGGTGGATTGGAAGCGTTCAGCAGTCGGTTCTGAAAACCTCCGGTCTTTCTCTTACCGACCCGGCGCTGGCACCTCTGGTGGAAAAGGAGATTGCCGCCGTGGTCTATGCCCTCAACGAGATGGTGCACGGCTTCGACTTTGCCCGGCTTCTCACCCTTTACTACCGGGCCTACGTCCAGGGGGACGGGCAGACCCAGGCAAAGGTTCTCAAGTGGTTCCGGGGAGAGTATCCCACCAAGACGGAAGCAAAGCAGGAGCTGGGGGTGAACATCGTCATCACCGATGACGACTGGTATGAGTACCTCAAGCTCTTTGCCGCCTTTTTGAACCGGGCGGGGTACGCCGGAATGCTGGTGCTCATTGACGAGCTGGTGAACATCTACAAGATTCCCAACGCCATCACCCGGCAGTATAACTACGAGAAGATTCTCACCATGTATAACGACGCCATGCAGGGCAAAGCCCAGCACATCGGCTTCATCCTCTGCGGCACCCCCCAGTGCATGGAGGACCCCCGGCGGGGTGTTTACAGCTATGAGGCGCTTCGCTCCCGGCTGGCGGAGGGGCATTTTTCCGGGGAGCACAAGGATTTACTGTCCCCGGTGATTCGCCTCCAGCCCCTGACCTACGAGGAGATGCTGGTGCTGGTGGAAAAGCTGGCGGACATCCACGCCCAGCTGTATGACTACTCCCAGATTGTCACCCAGCAGGACATGGCTGACTTTATCGCCATCGAGTTTGCCCGGATTGGGGCCGACACCCACATCACCCCCCGGGAGGTCATCCGGGACTTTATCGAGGTGCTGGACATTGTGTACCAGAACCCCCAGGTGAAGGTGGCAGAGCTTCTGGGCAGCGACCGCTTCACCTACGCCCAGAATCCGGTTCTCTCGGAAGAAACCGGGGAACAGTTCGCAGAGTTTACGCTGTGAAGCACCGCACCAAAGCCCCCCTTGCCAAAGGGGGGTGGGCAGGTTATCATTTGAAGTGCAACACCCGCAAAAATAAAAGGAGACAATATACGCCCCAAGGTGTAAAATGTAGTTACCATACCAACATAGACACGGAGGGGAGTATATTGTCCTACACACATTTTACACTAAAAGAAAGAGAATATCTACAAAAACTTTTTTTAGAAAACAAGAGTATCCGAGAAATTGCATTAACCCTGGGAAGAAGCCCTTCGTC
>DVFK01000091.1 GCA_018713285.1 Candidatus Faecousia excrementigallinarum | reverse complement strand
TCTCCGGTATGGAAATACAGATAAACAGATAAAGGGTGTTACTTGAATCATGAGGAGATTTCAACAGTCTTATTTGCTTGCGGTGCATTTTTTGGCGTTTACCTCCTGTTTCGCTATTTTTTTTGTAGGATTTGGGTTGGAATTTCCCTTCCTGCTCCGTCCCAGCCGGACCTCGCTGATTACGGCAATCACATTCCTTGTGGTATACACGCTGATGACGCTGGTGTACGGCGGCATGGACATCGGCAAAAAGAAGGGAAGACCCATTGCGCTGACCTTTGTGGCCAAGCTCTTGCCTACGGATTTGCTGGCCCACTTGTTTTTGTGCATCATGAATGTGACGGTGGTCAATGGCGGAAGATTCGTGTATGAGTCGCCCTGGGTGCTGGTGTGCGTGTATGTAGTTCAGGTGTTGGTGACAACCGCACTGGCATATTTTGGAAATGACCTGTATTTCCATTTTACCCCTCCCAGCCGGTGTCTGGTGATTGCCGGCGTGGGGCAGGATGCCTCCGGATTGGTGCAAAGAATCGGGAAACTGAAAAAACAATACCGGGTAGTGAAAATCCTCCATACGGACGCACCGGATCTTCTGGGGGAAATCGACCAGGTGGATGGGGTATTCTTTTATAATGTATCGCCCAAAAGACGGGCCATGCTGATTGAGTATTGTTTCCAGGTGCAAAAAAATATCTACCACTCCATAGAAATTCAGGATGTGGTGGGGGTGGGAAGCTGCTGCGTCAATTTTGGGGATATGCCCATTATGGCATATCAGGTAAAATCCCTGAGCATGGAACAGCGGATTTTCAAGCGGCTCCTGGATTTGAGCGTGTCGGCTCTGGTCCTGCTGGTTGCTTCCCCCTTTATGCTGATTACGGCACTGGCCATCAAGCTGGAGGACGGCGGCCATGTTTTCTACAAGCAGCCCCGGGTGACCTCCAACAACAAGGTGTTTTCCGTGCTGAAGTTCCGCTCCATGCGGGAGGGTGTCGGAAACATTCACCGTTCTGCCAGTAAGGATGACGACCGGATTACCCGGGTGGGCCGGGTGATCCGCAAATTCCGGATTGATGAGCTTCCCCAGCTGATCAACATTCTCAGAGGAGAGATGAGCCTGGTGGGCCCAAGACCGGAAATGGTGGAAAATGTTCAGAAATATACCAGCCAGTTGCCGGAGTTTGCTTATCGCCATCGGGTAAAGGCTGGTCTTACGGGGCTGGCACAGATTTACGGCAAGTACAATACCTCCCCCAAGGATAAGCTGGCTATGGATCTGATGTATATTGAGCGTTACAGCTTCTGGCTGGATTTGAAGCTGATCCTGCAAACGGCGATGGTGCTGCTGTCCGCAGAGGAAAGCACGGAGGAATTTGTTCAGGAAGACCCGCAGCTGCAGGAAGATGAGCAGCAGCAGGAGGAAAGGGAGGAAGTTTCCTGCCTTTGATCAGGGAGCAGAATTGGGATGGAAAAGGGAAGAAAGAATGTACTGATGATATGCCCGGGCTTTTTCGGCTATCGGGAGGCGATTGCCCGGGAGATTGAGAATCTGGGCTTTTCCGTGGATGTGTATGACGAGCGGCTGGAAGGCGGCTTCTGGGCCAAGGCCATGATCCGCCTGAACTGCCGTCTGTATTATCCGGTGATTGAAAAATACTACCGCCGGATTGTGGCGGAAAACCGCCACAAAGACTATGGCTACATATTTGTGGTAAAGGGGGAGGCCATTACCCCCAGGGTGATGCAGCAGCTGCGGCAGACCTGGCCCCGGGCAGAGTTTGTGCTGTACCTGTGGGATTCTGTGAAGAATGTTCCCCAGGGGCAGACCCGCCTGGGATGGTATGACCGGGTGCTTACCTTTGACCCGGAGGATGCAAAAGCCTACGGCTTGCAGTTTCGCCCCTTGTTTTTCAGCCGGGAATTTTCCGGGATTCCTTCCGGAGGGGAGGATACCTATGCAGTGGCTTTTATCGGCACTGCCCATTCCATCCGTCCCCGGGTAATCCACCAGCTTACCCAGCAGTGTCAGTCCCTGGGTAAGAAAATATTTGCTTACCAGTACTGCCCCTATCCGGCGGTATACTGGAAAGGGGTGCTGACCAACCGGAATTTCCGGTACTTAAAGCCCTCCCAGGTTCACTATACCCCCCTTTCCAAGGAGGAAATCCGGGAGATTTACAGCAAAAGCAGCTGCGTGCTGGATGTGGAGCACGTCCAGCAGACGGGGCTTACCATGCGGACCATCGAGCTGGTGGGCATGGGAAAGAAGATTATCACCACCAACTTCCGGGTCCGGGAATACGATTTTTATGACCCGAACAACATCTATATACTGGATAAGGACGAGCCTTGGCTGGACCCGGCGTTTCTGGAGGCACAGTACCGCCCCATCCCCGGAGAAATCCGGCAGCGGTATTCCATCGAGGCTTTTGTCAGGGATATTTTCAATGTGAGGGAGCGTTATGAAAATTAAGCGGATACTGGTGACGGGTGCCTGCGGCTATATCGGCACCCATGTAATACAGGAGCTGCTGCGCCAGGGCTATGAAGTGGTGGCTGCCGATATTCGTCCTCAGAGTAACATAGAAGGGGTTTCCTATGTCCAGGCGGATATTTTTCGGCCGGGTCAGGACTTGTATCACCTGGCCGGCTGCCCGGGCACCCTGATTCACCTGGCCTGGCGGGACGGGTTCCAACATCAGTCCCGGCGGCACATTACAGACCTGCCCCTGCACATGGATTTTTTGCAGGGAATGATGGAAGCCGGAGTGAAAAATATCTCTGTGATGGGTTCCATGCACGAAATCGGGTACTGGGAAGGGGCAATCAGCGAAACCACCCCCACCAACCCCTTGTCCAACTACGGCATTGCCAAAAACGCTTTGCGCCAGATTGCCCAGCTTCTGGCAAAGGAATACGGGGTGTGCCTCCACTGGCTCCGGGGGTTTTATATCTACGGAGACGATGCCATGAACCACTCGGTATTCAGCAAGATTCTGCAGGCAGCCGGGGAGGGGAAAAAGACCTTCCCCTTCACCTCGGGAAAAAACCTGTATGATTTTCTCTCGGTGGAGGAGCTGGCCCGGCAGATTGTGGCAGTTGCCACCCAGACGGAATACGCCGGCATTGTCCAGTGCTGTTCCGGCCAGCCGGTGAGTCTGGGAGAAATGGCGGAGCGTTTTATCCGGGACAGAGGCCTGAGCATTCGGCTGGATTACGGCGCATTTCCTGACCGGCCCTATGATTCTCCCGGAGTCTGGGGCGATACCACAGCCCTGCAAAAAATATTGGATGGACGGAGGACACAGGAATGAGCCTGGATTACAGCCCTTCTGAAATCCTGAAAAACGCCTGGAGTCTTGTTTGCACCAGGCTGTTTTTTCCTGGGGCACGGCTGATTCGCCGCCCCGTATATCTCCGGGGAAAGAGGGGCTTCTCCTTTGGCCCGGGTTTTACCACCGGCTACCGCTGCCGGATTGAGGTTTTCAACCCCCGGGAGGGGGTAAAGCTGCAGGTGGGAAAGAACTGCAAGCTGGGAGACAATGTGCATCTGGTGGCTTCCCAAAAGGTAACCCTGGGGGATGACTGCCTCCTGTCAAGCCATATTTTCATCAGCGACACCAACCACGGAACCGTGGATTCCGACCCCCGGATTTCTCCCGATGCCCGGGAGCTTACCACAGCTCCGGTGGAAATCGGCAGCCGGGTCTGGCTGGGAGAGGGCGTGTGCGTCCTGCCCGGGGCCAGAATCGGTGACGGCTGCATCATCGGTGCCCACAGCGTGGTCACCGGGGAAATCCCTGCCAACTGTGTGGCAGTGGGAGCCCCTGCCCGAGTGGTGAGGCGATATAACTTTCAAACCATGAAAATGGAGAGGGTATAACATGGCAAGAATTTCTGTGGCAATGGCAGCCTGTAACGGGGAAAGATACCTGCCGGAGCAGCTGGACTCTATCTTGAAGCAGCTGCTGCCGGAGGATGAAATCGTGGTATCCTGCGACCCTTCCACCGACGGAACCATGCAGGTCCTGGAGGCGTACTGCCGCCGGGATTCCCGGGTCCGGGTGGTGCCGGGACCGGGGAAGGGCATTGCCGGTAATTTTAACAATGCCATCGCCCACTGCACCGGCAATTACATTTTCATCTCCGACCAGGATGACCGTTGGGCGGACAACAAGCGCCAGCGGGTGGTGCAGGCCTTCGGGGAAACGGGAGCGGATATGGTGATTCACAATGGTGTCCATACGGACGAAGCCATGGAGCCCGTATCCCAGCCCTTTTTCCAGATGTACCGGATTGGAGACGGCAAGCTCCGGAACCTTTTGAAGCCCCGGTACAGCGGCTGCTGCATGGCCTTCACCCGGGAACTGGCAAAGACCATCCTCCCCATTCCGGAGAATATGGATGCCTATGACCACTGGCTGGGAACGGTCGGGGAGTGGGCTGGAAAAATCACCTATGTGGAGGATGTGCTTTTGTACCACCGTCTCCACGGAGGAAATGTGACTCCCAAGCGCAGCCGTTCCCTGGGGACGATTCTCAAAGCCCGGGGCAAGCTCCTGCTGGCCCTTGGAAAGCGGCTGCACCGGAAAGAGGGGGCGTAAGGATGGAGCGGGAAATCGGAGCGATTGTGGTGCTGTATAATGTGACCTGCCGGGACAGCTCCACCTGTCAGGCCCTTCAAGGACTGGAAAATCCGGTGCTGGTGATTGTGTACGATAACAGCACCCGGGATATGGGCAACCGGCAAGCCTGCCGGGAGCTGGGATGGACCTATCTGGGGGGCGAAGGAAACCGGGGGCTGTCTGTTGCCTATAACGCAGCAATCCAATGCCTCCGGGACAGAAATTGGCAGGGGCTTGTGTGCCTGTTTGACGATGATTCGGCATTTGATGAGAATTACTTCCGGTGTTTACGGGAAGTTTCTGGGAAATCCCCCTGCAAAATCTTTGTACCGGTAATCGTTTCCGGCGAAAAGATTTTGTCCCCGGTGGAGCTGCTGCCCGGCCAGCGGGTTAGACGGTTTGCCCACCAGCAGGAATTGGAAAGCTACCGGGGGGAGCACCTTTCGGCCATCAATTCCGGCATGGCGGTGGACATCAGCCTGTTTGATAACTACCGGTATGACGAGCACATCTTTCTGGACGGCATTGACCATACCTTTGTAGCGGATATGAAAAAGCGTGGGGAGCAGATATGCGTGATCCCTTATCGCTGTATCCATGGCTTTTCCGGAGACCAACATCCCCCGAAGGCGGAGGCATTGACCAGGTTTTCTATTTTTGCCAGGGACTATGGCTACATCCTCCGAAACCAACGGAGCCAGTATTGGCGTCTGGTAGGGAAAAGAGCTGCCCATCTTATTATCCAATATCGAGCCCTGGCTTTTGCCGGTGTTTTTTTCCGAAATCTCCGGGACCCGGGCGTCAGGAGGAAGTAACCGTGGAAAATCGTTTTGGAATCAGAGCCGGAAGGGTGTGCCTTTGGCTTTTGCTGATTTACCTGTTTGAATGTACTGTGGGGGGAAGCGGACGGTGGCTGTCCGTTGGCCCTTTGAGCATTCGGATGATTTTGTTCGCCCTGTGCTTTGTGGCTACCCTGCCGGAGGTGTGGCTGCAGAGAAAGGGCTTATTGAAAAATCCTCTGATATGGCTGACTTTGCTTTTTGGTGTATACATTCTTTTCAGCGCTTTTCTGGGATGGAAAAACGGAAATCGCCTGGGCTTTATCTGGGGAGATATCTCCGGTTTTCTCCCTCTGGCCCTGCTGCCGGGAGGCATTGCGGTTTTCTCCAAAGAGGAGAATTGGAAGAAGGGACTGCTGGCCATTTATCTGGGAACCTTGCTGGTAGGCGTTGTGACCACGGTGCTCCACTTCTGGTTCGCCTTTGCCCCCCAGATTCATGTGCATTATGTAAACACCTGGCTGAATGACCATGCCATGGGCGGCATGGCGCTGATGGAGACGGGACTGCACCGGGTATATATCCGCAGCCAGATTTTCCTGCAAGTGGGCATCCTGTTGGGAATATATTTTGCAGGGAAGGCAAAGGGCATCTGGCGGATTCTGTGTTTTTTGGCAGAGGGCGTGCTTCTGTTTGCCTGCCTCATTTCCTACACCCGGGGCTTCTGGCTGGGCCTGGCTGTCTCTGCTGCGGTGCTGCTGGTGCTGCAGCCCTGCCACTGGCGGACATATTTCACGGCGGCCCTGGTTTCCCTGGGGGTTACGGCGGTGCTGTTCCTGGCTTCCTGGGGGAGTTTTGGAAGACCCATTGCCTTGATAGAGCTGGCGGGACGTTTTGACCCCAGCCTGATTCAGCAGGCTCCCGCCTCCCCCCAGTCCCCGGACGGGGGGCAGACGGAGCCTGTGGAGGAAACCACCCAACCGGTGCAGCCTACAGAGCAGCCCCAGTCCACGGAACCCACACAACCCCCTTCCGTTGACGAAAACAATACAGAAGCCCTGGCGCTCCGGCAGCAAACCCTGGTCCTCCACCGGCAGAAGATTGGAGAAAACCCAATCCTGGGCAGTGGTCTTGGCACCAACCTGGACGGTATCCGGGAGGACGGAAAAACCGAGTATATGTACCTGGATATGCTGATGAAGCTGGGCGGGGTGGGCTTTGTTCTGTTTTTGCTGGTGTTTTTCTGGCCTGCAGGGGTGCAGCTGGGGAGACGGTGGCGGCAGATTCCCTCTGCCATTCCGTTTACCGCCCCGGCAATGGGTGTGCTGACGCTCCTGTGCAGCTACATAGGCGTGGCAGTGACCAGCGGGCTGAACCCCTTTTTGACCAACCCCATGGGAATTATGATGCTGATGATTCTGGCAGCTGGCAGCTGCATGAAAAACAATGAGGTGAAAGAAAGATGAAAGGTATTATTCTGGCCGGAGGCTCCGGCACCCGACTGTATCCTTTGACCCTGGTAACATCCAAGCAGCTTCTTCCTGTGTATGACAAGCCCATGATTTACTATCCCATGTCTACCCTGATGCTGGCAGGAATCCGGGACATTCTGATTATCTCCACCCCTACAGATACCCCCCGATTCCAGACCCTTCTGGGAGACGGCAGCCAGTTCGGCCTGCACCTTCAGTATGCGGTGCAGCCCAGCCCTGACGGGCTGGCCCAGGCTTTCCTGATTGGCCGGGAATTTATCGGAGACGACGCCTGCGCCATGGTGCTGGGGGACAACATTTTCTACGGCAACGGCTTCGGCAAGATTCTGGCAAGAGCGGCAGAGAACGCCCGGCAGGGAAGAGCTACCGTATTCGGCTACCATGTGTATGACCCGGAGCGGTTTGGCGTGGTGGAATTTGACAAGGCGGGCAACGCCATTTCCATCGAGGAAAAGCCGGAGCACCCCAAGTCCAATTACGCCGTCACCGGCCTGTACTTCTACCCCAAGGGTGTGTCCGCCATGGCGGATCAGGTGAAGCCCTCTGCCAGAGGGGAGCTGGAGATTACCACCCTGAATGATATGTACTTACAGCAGGGAAAGCTGAGCGTGGAGCTGCTGGGCCGGGGCTTTGCCTGGCTGGATACCGGCACCTTCAAGAGCCTTCTGGAGGCTGCGGAGTTTGTGGAGATGAACCAGAGCCGCCAGGATGTGCAGATTTCCGCACCGGAGGAAATTGCCTATGTGAAGGGCTGGATTTCCAAGGAGCAGCTGCTGAAGGCGGCAGACAACTACGGAAAGTCCCCCTATGGCAACCATCTGCGCCGGGTGGCGGAGGATAAGCTGCGGCGGTGAGAAAACCGTGAAATTTCCGGGAAAGGAGGGAAGCAGATGCCAGACAAACAGGAAAAGACCGAGGGCGGCAGTGCAATCCGTGCGGGTCTTAACTATACGGTGGGGAATCTTCTGACCAAGGGACTGAGCTTTCTGTCCGTCATTCTCTTTGCCAGATTGATGTCCACGGGAGACTATGGCATTTTCAATACCTTCAGCTCCTATGTTTCCATGCTGGGGGTGGTGATTGGCTTTGCCATGCATGTGAGCGTCCGCAATGCCAAGCTGGACTATCCCGGACGGCTGGAGGCCTATTGCTCCTCCATGACCCTCATTACCCTGGCCAATACCCTGGTGTTTCTTGTCCTGGCGGTGGTTTTCCGGAAACAGCTGTCCCAATGGCTGTCCGTGCCGGAAATTCTGGTGGGTCTGATTGTGGTGGAGAGCTTTGCCAATGCCATTTTGATGGTATACAATGAGTATCTGGCCATGTACTACCGGAGCAAAAAGTATGTGACGCTGTCCCTGATTTATGCCCTGGCGGGGACGGGACTGTCCCTGATTTTTGTGTGCTTCCTGTTTCCCGATGCCCGGTATTTCGGCAGGGCCCTGGGTACCACCTTACCCCTGCTGCTCATTGCCATCTATATCCTCTGGGAGTTTTACCGCCAGGCAAGACCCCGTGTCAGCCGGGAATACTGGAGCTACAGCCTGAAAATCAGCCTGCCCATTGTGCCCCACGGCCTGTCCCAGCTGGTGCTGGGGCAGTTTGACCGGATTATGATTAAGAAAAGCCTGGGAGACGAGGCGGCAGGCCTTTACAGCTTCGCCAACAATGTAGGCTGGATTTACCAGATTGTCACAAACTCTCTGGATACAGCCTGGTGCCCCTGGTTCTTCCAGAAGATGAAGGACGAGGCTTACGGCACCATCCGGAAAAGCGGCAGCCTTTACGGGGTGGCGGTATCGGTGATGGCGGTGTGCCTGCTGCTGGTGTCCCCGGAGGTGATTCTCATTATGGGCGGCGCCAAGTATGCCGAGAGCTGCACCGTGGTCATGCCCATTATCCTGGGGGCATACTTTGCTTTCCTCTTTACCCTGTTTTCCTGTGTGGAGTACTATTACAAAAAGACAAAGCTCATTGCCCTGGGAACGGTGGCGGCAGCCATTTTGAATGTGGTGCTGAACAGCTTGTTCATCCCCAGATACGGCTTCCAGGCAGCGGCCTACACCACGGCCTTTTGTTACCTGTGCTATCTTCTGATTCATATTGGATTCGCCAGAAAAATCCACGGCAGAAATCTTTATCCCATGCCGGTGATTTTCGCCTGTATCCTGGGGGTAACGGCTATGACCTTTGTGTGCCTGTGGCTGGTGAACGCCTTCTGGATCCGCTGGGGCATCCTGCTGGCAGGAATGCTGGCGGCCTTTATCTGGGGCTGGCGCAACCGGACCCAGCTGAAAACGCTCCTGGCCGGCTTCTCCCGGTAATATCAAACAGCCCGTACCGAAATGGTACGGGCTGCTTTGCTTTGCCCCGGGGCGTGGAATCAAGGCTGTTCCGTTGGATGGACAACCACATCCCCAATCAACACCCGGGACACGTCCTCCCAGAGAATGGGGGCTTGAGACACATAAGTGCAGTATAGACACCCGGCATTTTCCATTCCGGATGTTTGCCCGGCTTTCTCGGGGTAAGCCTCAATGACAGAGCCGTCTTTCAGGACAAATTGCAGGATACCGAAATCCCCGGCCTCCTGGACTTGCCCATCCTCCAGGTTATAGTAAAGGGTTGCGCTTAATCCCTTCATCATAAAAGAGAAAATTGTAGCATTTACCTGCTTTCCGGAAAGCTGAGTATAAGAGCCGGAAATGGGGGAGGTGAGCAGCTCCCGCTCCCTGTCGTCTACCTTGGTAAAAGCAAACTGGAATGCCCACACCCCTTCTGCCATGGTGCGCTCCGGATAAGGATATTCCTTTTCGTTGTATATCAGATTTTCCAGGTGCAAAATTCGGCTTTTTCCGTCTGCAAGGGTAAATTCCCCGCCTGGAGACGGAAAAACATGGTATTGAATCACCAGGGAAAGGGTGTTTTGCAAACCATCTCCATCGGAGATGGGGATAAAGGTAGCCTTGGAGGAACGGATGGGCGTGCTTTTGGTGTCTGCCAGATTCAGCTTATCAAAATCGATTGCTGAGCCCAGGGCCAGCCCCTCTATGTCCGCATCTTCCGGCCCTGCAATATCCACCAGCAGATATGCGGCGGTACCGTCTGTCATGGCGCCTTTCAGAGTCAGGGTGAAACCGTTTTGGGTGACGCTTTCCCCGATTTCCGCCAGGTGTTCTTCCACATACGCCTGCTGGGACGGGGTCAGCTGGGTTTGACTCCCGAATATCCCGAGAAAGTCCTGGATGATGCCAAGACTGGCTGCAAAGGCATAACCAAATCCCGCCGTTACCATGAGGCAGAAAATAACGCCCACAGCGGTGAGGGTTGTTCCCAGACGGTGGAGTCTTTTCCTGCGCCTGGCTTCCTGTGCGTCCCGCTTCCGGAAAACATCTCTGGCCATTTCCTCAGGGCTCTTCATAAAAACATTCCTCCTTGCTCAGCACCGCTTTCATGGCTTTCTTTGCCTGATACAGCATATTTTCTACCTGCCGTTTCCTTTTTTTCATAATGGCAGCCGTCTGGCCGTTGTCAAACCCGGCAAAGTAAGTAAGATACAAAACCTGGGCATAATCCGGGTTGATTTTCCGCAGAGCCCGGCGGACAGCGATTCGCTCCTCCTGCAAAAGATAGCTTTGTTCCAGGCTGAGGGCGTCATCGGGAAGCTCTCCAATCGCCTCCAAAGGGAGGGCTTTCCCTCTGGATACTTTCCGCAGGTGACTGATTGCCAGATTCCGGGCAATCTTATAAAGCCACGCCTGAAATTGTCCCCGGGGAACATACCTGGGCCGGCGAATTGCAATCTTGATGAAGGTTTCCTCCGTCAAATCCTCTGCCGTATGGATATCGTGGAGAAAGCTGTCCAGATAAAAAATCAGACCGTCCTTGTAAAGACGAATCAGCTCCGCCAGGGATGCCTCGTCCCCTGCGAGATACTGAAGATATAGCTCAGAATCCTTGCCCAAAGTGTCCCCACCTCCAATTCTCAAAATCCGCTTCACCTATATAACGCAGGGGAAAGAAAAAACGCTGAATAAAGAAAAGAAATAATTGAACCAGCACCGGAAAACCCATGGTCTGCCCCAGAGGGGCGGCCCATGGGTTTGTTTTTATGTGGGAGAGGATTCTTTCTCCACCATTTCCCAGCTTTCCGGATAGTAGGTGCGGTAGTAATCGGCCATGGGGCCCGGGGTGTGGAGGAGATGCTTCTGACGGATGGTGTCCGCCTCCACCTTTCGGATCCAGTCTTTGGTGTCCTGGGGCAGGGCAGAATACCGGCGAATCACCAGAGCGCCCAGCCTCTCCTGCTCCAGCAGAGCCTGATACACGTCTGCAATCCGTTCCTCCTTAAGAACCGGGACAGAATCCGGGGAAACCACCTCGTTGGGAATCCGGGTGGTGGCGGTCTTTTCCGGGTTGCACAGGTATATGCTGGCGCTCTTTCCCCGGTAGAGAACAGCCAGTGCGTCGGGGAAATACTCATCCAGATAGATTTGTCCTTCCCGGGTGTAGCCATAGGTGTACTCATAGTTTTTGATACCATACATAAGGGCCATGGGAAAGAGGGTCGTCATATACACCATGGAGGGCTTTTCTGAAAATGGGGGCTTGCCGGGGCGCAGCAGGGTAAGCCCGGCGGTGGGGGAGCAATGATAAAATGCCATGAGAATACCTCCTTTTGCCTTTATTTTACACTCCGGTGAAAAAACTGCAAGTCTTGAAAGAAATAGGGATTTCTGCTATAATATAGGTACAAAAAATGGGATTTTTCCCCATAGGGGTGGAGGCTTAAATGATGGAAAAGGAATACATCATCCGAAAAGCCCGGATGGAAGATACCGGGACGCTGGATGCCATGCTTACGGAGCTGATTGGGTATGAAACCAGATACGACAGCAATCTGGACGCTTCCTACCAGGTGCAGGATAACTATGCCCGGTTGGTGGAAGAAGCAGGGTGTGCGCTGCTGGTAGCGGAGGCGGAAGGCAGGATTGTGGGCTTTCTGTATGGCTTTGTGTATCAAATTCCCGGAATGCACGTGAAACCCCTGGCTCTTCTGGATGCCCTGTTTGTATCGGAGCCTTACCGGGGGCGGGGCATTGCCACCGCTCTGGTTGCGGAATTTCGCCGGTTCGCCGCAGAAAAGGGCGCTTGCCGGATAGAGCTGAAAGTCATGAGTCAAAACGAAAAAGCCCTTCGTTTTTACGAAAAGCTGTCTTTTCAGGAGTGCAAAAAATACATGACTCTGGATTGCCTGTAGAAGGGGCCGGATATGCATATGAAACCTATTCGCCTTAAAAATCTGTACGAAACCCACTGCAAAGATATCCCCCATGAGCCGGGGGTTTACTTTGTGATGGCTTCGGCGCATATGGAGATTTCCTTTTTTGCTGCACCGGGAAACACCGGTGCGACTGGCTATGATGTAAAAGTGCTGGAAAAGAAGTATGCCTGTTGCGGGAATAAAAACCTGCTGTATATCGGAAAAGCCGCCGGTAAAAGAGGACTGCGGCAAAGAATTCTTCAGTATATGAAATACGGCTGGCAAGAAGGTGTAAACCACAAAGGGGGCAGAGCCATCTGGCAGATTGCCGGGGCTGAGAATCTGCTTTTGACCTGGGAGGTGTGCCAGAATGCCGCTGCCAGAGAGCATCAGCTTCTGGCAGAATTCAAAAACCAAAACGGCACATACCCTCTGGCAAACTGGCGGGGATGACTTCATTTTCCCGGAATTGCCAGGTGTCATGGTAAAATCAGGAGGTAGCAAGATGTTATATAGACCTGACCGAAAGGGCAGACCCATTTCTCAGCTGGGGTACGGCTGTATGCGCTTTACCAGAAAGGGAAGCGGCATTGACTATGAAAAGGCGGAGCGGGAGGTGCTCCTGGCCATTGAACAGGGGGTCAATTACTTTGACACCGCCTATATTTACCCCGGGAGCGAGGAATGCCTGGGAAGAATCTTAGCGGAGAATCATTGCCGGGAGAAGGTGTATATCGCCACGAAACTTCCTCAGTATCTTCTTCGAACCGCTGCCGCCGTGGAAAAGACCTTCCGGGAGGAGCTGGAGCGGCTGCGGACGGACTACATCGACTACTACCTGATGCATATGTTCACAGACTATTCCCAGTGGGAGCGGCTCCAGGCCCTGGGGATTGAGGATTGGATTGCCCGAAAGAAGGCAGAGGGCAGCATCCGCAGCATCGGCTTTTCCTTCCACGGAGATACCCAGATGTTTTTGAAAATTCTAAATGCCTATGACTGGGATTTCTGCCAGATTCAGTATAACTACTTGGACGAGCACACCCAGGCAGGACGGGTGGGGCTCCAGGCGGCGGCAAAGAAGGGGATTCCCGTCATCATTATGGAGCCCCTTCGAGGGGGCAAGCTGGTGAACCTGCCGGAAAAAGCCAAAAAAGTCCTGAAAAACTACACCCCGGCGGAGCTGGGGCTGCGGTGGCTGTGGAACCAGCCGGAGGTGACATGCGTCCTTTCCGGCATGAACTCGGAGGAGATGGTGAAGGAAAACATCCGTGTTGCCTCGGAAGCGCAGCCGGGACACCTGACCGGGGAGGATTTGGAGATGGTGGAGACCATCAAGGGAATCATCCGGGAGCAGGAAAAGGTGGGCTGCACCGGCTGCCGGTACTGTATGCCCTGCCCCAAGGGGGTGGACATCCCGGGGATTTTCCACTATTATAACCTCATGTATATGGAGAAAAAGGCCCCTGCCCGGTTTGAATTTGCCCGGAACGTGGGTCTGCGGAAAGAGCCGGGCTTTGCCACCCAGTGTGTAGGCTGCGGCCTGTGCGAAAGCCACTGCCCCCAGCACCTGCCCATCCGCCAAAAGCTGAAAGAAGCCGACCGGGACTTGCGGCCCCTGCCCTACAAAATCGGCATCGCCATCGCCCGGAAAGTCACCAAACAATAACCAAATGAATCCAAATAGATAAAACGGCCGGGAAGGGTGTCTTCCCGGCCGATTCTGTCAGTTGATGAAGGTTTCCTCCAGGGTCTGGGTTTCCAGGTTCAGGATGTACTGTTTCTGGTGCAGTCCCTTGGACTGGCAGATGTAGACCTGATTTTCCTCGTAATACCGGATGTCTACCATATCTTTGGCCTCCAAAAGGGTCCGCTGCGACCTGGTGGTCAAGTCCAGCTGCACCAGGTAGTCCCCATCCAGCAGAAACACCATACCGCTCTGGTAGTCCATATCCCGGAGCTGTCCGTGCTTGGCTTTGTAGAGGATGTTCCGGACGGTGCCGTCCAGGCTCAGCTGCATGAGCTTGCCGTCACAGGTAATGGCGTAGATGTAATACAGGGAGTTTTCCCACTGGGTTACCGGCTCGTTCAGAACCTGCACCAGAGGCTCTCCCGGATTCCCGGCGTAAAGGGTGGGAAACTCATAGGGGTTGGCATAAAGGAGAGCCGATAGCGTGTCCGTTTCCATGGTCTCTGCCAGCAGCTCATCCTTGGACTGGGACAGGGGCTGAAACCCCATGTCCTCCCAGTCCCCGAAGTCTGCTTCGGGAACCTCAGGGGCATCCGCTTTGGGGTTATAGTGGTCGTGCTGCAATCCGGTGCCGGTGAAGCAGTCGTCGATGGCACCCAGCTCCTGGGTGTATTCGTCTTTCAGAGGGGAATACCAGCAGCGCATCAGGGCCATGGTGCCGTTATTTTCCTGAATGGCCTGGCAGATACTCCGCACCAGAGGATTGCTATCGCTGTAGGTGTCAATCATCCCCGGTTGGCCCCATACCTCGGTGAAGTTGAATTTTTCGCTGGTGTTCTTGAATACACTGTCCGGGTTGGCGTATTCCTTGGTGAGCAGCTCCATCATCTCCGGGTTCATCATGGTCCAGCCAATTTTTCCCAGGGTGGTTTCCGGAGCAATCAGCCGGAACTCGCTGGCAGGAGATACGGGGATGTCCCCATAAATGGTGTCCGCCTTTCCCTCGGGGATATACAGCCGATAGATGGTGGCCTTTCCCTCAGCTTCGTTCACAAAGTAAATTACATCCCAGCTGACCATCGCAGCATCCAGCAGCCGGTCGGCTTCTGCCAGGATTTTCACTTCCTCTGTTTGCAAATCCACGGCGGCAATCTGGGTGTCGGTAGCTACATACCCTACCCGACCGTCTCCGCCCAGAGCCACAGCCCTCGACAGCTCATCCGGGAGCGTAATGGTGTGGGCCGGGTCCCCGAAGCTCGTCACATTCCGCACTTCCAGCACGCCGCTGTTGACCGTAATTTCATAGAAGGCAGCACCTTTTTCTCCGGAGATCAGCCACTTTGCCCCGGAGTAGGGCAGATCCTTGGTGGTCAGGTCGGCATAGGAAACAGGGGTTGTCGCCTCCTGGACATACCAGGAAGCCTCATCCCCTTCGGTGGGCCCTTCTGTGGTGGGGCCTTCCGTGGTGGGGCCTTCCGTGGTGGGATTCTGGGTGGTGGACGGCTCCGGGTCGTCCTTGGGAGTACAGGCGGAAAGCAGCAGCATAACCGCCAGCACCAGGGCCAATCTCTTCTTCATTGCGATACCTCCTTGTTTTTATAGAATGATATGTTTTTCTGCCGGATTTCCTGGCAATCCAGTCAGGGTGTTCCACAACAGCCGATGGGAAAGTGGGGTTATATTTTTGGCGTTTTCGATAATTTGAGTATATCAGACGGGGAGCAGTATTGCAATATGAACACAGGAATAAAGAAATAATTGTGATTTATGATGATTTTGTCCAAAGATAATTGTGGGATATAATCAGGGGATGCGGTACGGCTTCCGGAGGGGTAACACCCCAAACTCCGGCAAAGGAAATTTCCGGGTGGGGGTAAGATTTGTGCTTGCATTTTTGGGAAAAATCGTGTATACTACACTGGTACATGCCGGTGTGTTGGAATTGGTAGACGAAGTGGACTCAAAATCCACCGGTGGCAACACCGTGCCGGTTCGAGCCCGGCCACCGGCACCATAAAAGCAAAACAGTATAGATGCCGTAGGCCAGAAGCCTACGGCATCAACTGTTCCCGGGCTTTTTCCCCTCGAAAATTCACCGATGATTCCATAGATGCCAACCACTGTTTCCCCCTAACTGGTGGGACTCGAACCCCCATCTGCTCAGAGGTTGGCAAAATCAAAACCATGTGGTGCCCTTTTTGAAGCAGCATTTTTCAAAAAGGGCGCTATTTTTCTGCCAGTAGAATACACAAAGTTTGGGGCGTCAATTTGTTGGTCGTGATGGGCCAATCGATTGGCGCCCTTTTTCATTTTCAGACCATTTCAAAAAGGGCGCTAAGATTCAGGAGGTAAAACAAGATGGATAGACAACAATTTTTCCGAGAACTTTGCACGGTGCTTGGCCGAGAAGGCTTCACCACACAGCCGGAGCAGGATGACCTCCTCCCGGTGGAATGGGACGGCCGTCCTCTCTGCCGAATCACCGAGGGTGGAGGGGTTCGCTACTGGCAGGAGGATGTGGCCACTCCGGAACGGGACCAGGCCTGTGAGCGGGCCACCAATCTGGCCTGCATGGTGCAGGAGTACATGACCTTGATGGAGCAGGCTCCCCCGCTGAAGGCTCAGGGGCTGTCGGGAGATTTCAGGGTGCTGGCTGATTTCAACGGAACGGTTCTGGCCGGACATCCGACCCAATATGGTGTCCACTTTGTTACCTGGGACTGGAACTTTGACCGCACAGGTCTTAACTACGGACGCTACTTTCAGGAAAACTATTCGGGCGCCAAGCAGGACTTCGCCACCCGGTCCGGTCTCATCTCGAAACAGCAGGTATTCAATGAGGCACAGCTTACTGAAATTTACCGCTGCTGTGCTGATACCCTGGACGCCGGATTCGATTTGACCTATGACCAGGAACAATGCATCAAAGGCGTTCAGGAACAGATCCTGAGCGGAATGCCCAATATCCTGGATCACATCAATGAGCAAGAGCAACACTCTACGGATTCTCAAAGCCAGGAGCTGACAATGTAATACACCGAGCGCTGGAGTTTTAGAAGCAAGACTCCGGCGCTTTTTTTATTTCACCGAAAGGAGATCACTACCCATGACGCGCCACTTTATGAGAGATACCCCCTTGTACCAGATGGAGCAGATGATGATGACCCCGCCTTATTTTAAGCCAAGAGGCCACAGCCTGCGCCGCTCCGGATTCCGGTATCAGGCCAAGGATGTGGACTGTGAATACTGCATGAATTACTCTCGCAGGAACCTCTGCCCTCTGGACCAGTGCATTTGTCTGGAGGAACGGATTGAAACCGGGGCTCTCAGCCTTGAGGAATTGCTCCGGGACTGTCTCAACAGTAAGCCGAAGATGAGTCTGTGGAGGCGACTGGCACAGCTTCTGTACCAGCAGTCTCTGCAGTTCTTTCGTACTGACGAACACCGCAGACGATGGATGCACTGGCGAACACGCTACCACCGATTGTCGCAACGCAACCAGGCAGCGCTGTTTCTCCTGACAGCCTACGATGATATCTGGCGCAGGGTAATCTGGAAAGTTGAAGATAATGGCTTCGATTTTGACTCCGTCCGGCTCGCCGGCATCCAGCCGGAGCTTTACAGCGTTTATCAGGCAGCGAAGGCTATTTCCATCGGCAGCCAAAACATTACCATTGCTGATCTCGCATCCCGTGAACTGGTCACAGATGAGGCGTTCCAACTGATTATCTGCGCTCTGCTTCTGGCCAAGTACGGTAATGCGATTTCAAATTTAGAAAGAAAGGGTGATTCCTAAAGCATGATGGAAGCAGTTTTAAGCAATTCGGACCATCCGGAGTTCGGAGAAGTGACTATTCCGCTTCCCATCCCCAGGGAACAATACGACCACTGCATAGAGTTGGTGAATGCACTTGAAATTGGAAGTGTTGTTGCCCCCGACTGCCATGTCAGTGAAATCTGCAAAGGGTGGCCGGTATTTTATCGTCTGGAGGGGATGCAGGTCAATCTGGACGAGCTGGATTATCTGGCTAAGCGGCTGGAGAGCTTCGATGTCGGCGAGTACGCACAATTCCAGGCCATGGCCGAAAAGCTGGATCTCACCAGCATGAAGGATCTGATCAACCTGACCTTCTGCTGCCAGCAGGCAACGGTTATTACGGATTTTTCTGACCTGGCAGCCATTGGCCGCAGCCATTATCTGAATACCCACGGTGGATGTGCCAGCACCGAGGAATTGGAACATCTGGATGGTGAGGAAACAGCAATTCTTCTGATTGAAGGCAGCGAAGGTACCGTCACACGCTACGGCGTGGTTTATGACAACGGTATGCAGCTCTCGCAGCTCTACGATGGAAAGCATCTCCCCGGCTACCACTATGAAGCGGATATGATCATGGTGGGATTGGTTTCCCGGCAGGAACCGGAGAATACCAAAAACGTCACCTGGATATACCTCCCCGCATCCAAAGGACAAATCGAGCGTGCCATACAGCGCAGCGGCATCGTCGATCCCAAAGACATGTGTTTCCGCATGGGTGATAGCATGTTCCCGGAGGAAGTGGATGTGGCACTGGACTTTCGCTGTGAAGACATCTATGAACTCAACGATTTGGCGCAGGCCGTGGGTAAACTCTCCCATAACGACTCTATAAAGCTGGGTGCTGCTGTGAGCATGGCCCGACCGGAATGTGCCAGTCAGATCCGTCATCTGGCCGAGAACCTGGATCTCTTTGAGTTTGCTCCCGGCGCTCATACCCCTGCCGAATACGGAAAATACATGATCCAAGAATCCGGCCATTTTGAGTACGACCCTAATCTGGACGAGTTCTATGACTACGAAAGATACGGCCTGCAGCACATGGATCAGGAGTCCGGTATGTTCACCAACCGCGGCTATATCGCCTACCAGGGTACGCTGAGTCTGGAGGAATTGATGATGGAAGATCCGACAGAAGCACACGAAGCAGAATGCGGATTGCAGATGGGAGGAATGTGAATGAAAAAGAAAATCGTGATCACGCTGGCATCTCTGGCAGCAATGGGAGCGGCTGTTGCGGGCTACCTCCACTTTTCCGGCAAAACGCCTTTTGACCATAGCTATTTCCGCTGAGTAGTGATATGTTGTGTAGCTATACCAGCACGAAGGGAGTGAGAAAATGAGCAACAAAACGATTGCCGAGTTTTTGGAGCATCATAAACAGTTCAGCCATTTCAGACCCGCCTCTCGTGAAGAGGCGGGTCTCTTTTATTCGGAGCCGGATCAGGCACTGGATGAGGCGCTGGGTACTGTGGGACATCTCCGTATGGACTTTGGCTCTGGCGGGAAAGAATTTTTCCATACCTGGTGGCCTCATAACAAAGACCAATTCAACACCGGGGAATTTAAGGACGACCTTCAGGAAGTTGTGGATGCCCTTCGTGCGGATGGCCCGCTGAAGGATCTGTCCGCAATGAGTACCTACTGTCATCAGAATGGCGGAGCAATTACGCAGGACGGCCGGAGTTATGGTTACATCGCAGAAACGAAGCATTACCGCTACTGCCTGCGCTGCACCCCTTCCCCCGGTGACTATCAAGGGTATCTCTACTGCTATGACCTGCGTCAGCAACAGATGGCCCATCAGAACAAACCGGTTGGCCGAGTGACATTCGCCAGCGGCGAGCAGACGGAGTATCTGGATGGAGAAACATATCTGACGGCCATTCGGGAAGAATTACCTTATATGGCCACCACCGGATTCCGCTGCGAAACGCTGACGGATGACCCCGCCATCCGCAAGGCTGTGGACGACATCCTGCTGGACTTCGCCGGCGAAGCAAACCCTCGTCGGGAATGCAGCTACGGACTGACAGAAAAGGGCATGAAAGCGTTGCGGGATGCGGCTGACCCGTCGCTTCCGCACAGCTATAGCTGGTTTGTCATTACTGACTGCAATACCCAGGCAGAGCAGTTCCATCGGGATCTGACCTTGCCGGATGCCATACGAATTTACAGCTCCAGCGACCGGCCTGAAAAGCGCATTGGAGTCACGAAGGATGGCATTGCCACGGTGGACCTTGTTCACGCACAAGACGGTGAGCAGAGGTTCTTCGAGGACTATCAGAAGATGAACAGCTTTCAAAATGATCCTGAAATTCTGGCAGCGGTAGATTGTCTCCGGCAGGAGCTGGAGCTGCCCAGCCAGGGCATGAGTATGGGAGGAATGTAAATGGCGGTACCCAAGGAATGGCTGAACTTCCTGCGGGAGCAGTATCCGGCAGGAACCAGAATCAAGCTCAGAGAGATGAAAGACCCGTATGCCCCGCTGCCCCCCGGCAGCACAGGTACCCTGAAATACATCGACGATATCGGCCAGTTCCACATGAAGTGGGACAATGGCAGCGGCCTCGCCCTGATTATCGGGGAGGACAGCTTCTCCGTAATCCCGCCGGAACTCACCACCCTGAAGCTGTATATGCCCCTGACAGCGGACCTCTATACCCGCAACGAGTACGGTGAGATGGAGGATGAAAGCACCCTGCTGGATGGCAAAATGCTACGTGGCTATGAGGGGGACATTCTCAGTGCCATGATCAAAAATCGTATGCCGGAGGAAACTGAGCGCGGCCTGATGCACTGGTACAGCGGAGATGACAGCGTCAACCGGAAAGTCCAGTCCGCCGTGTTCACGGTCGAGGATCGAAACGGCCAGCTCTGGGGTGTGGCTGAATGCCGTGTTGCAGGGACCCTTACCCCGGAGGAGCTGACCAACCTGAAAGAGTACATCTCCGGACAGGCATCGGATGGCTGGGGCGAAGGCTTTGAGCAGCGGGACATCTGCATTGGTGATGACGAGCTGTATGTCCATCTGTGGAACTTCGACGATTGGAGCATCCAGACCGAGGACGAGTGCTTCTCCCCAAAACTTGCGGAAGGTCTGCCGGAGATGTGCTTCTCCACGCTGCAATCCACCGGCGAACTCATCTGCATCAAGAGAGGTGAAACCGGCTACTATCCGTCCCAGTGGAATACTGGGGACAAGGAGAAAAATGTAGAACTGGCTGACCAGCTGAACGAACAGCTGGGTGTGAATATGTGGCAGCGGCAGGCCATGGAGGTGGGCAGCATGTGCGGCTGGGATGTCCCCGGCGCTGACCCCGCCAAGTACCAGGAAGACTATG
>DVFK01000090.1 GCA_018713285.1 Candidatus Faecousia excrementigallinarum | reverse complement strand
CTCTGGTGGTAAAATTCTTAGGACGAGGCTTTCTGCACAGCTTATCTATGAGATCATCTTTTTTCGGCATACCGTCCTCCCGCTTGCAACTGTTCTGTAGTTGCAATTATAAAGCCATTCTCTCCTTTTGTCAAGCAATCTCCTCACACAACATCAACACTTCTTCCAAATTGCACGCAGAAATAGAACAAATTATTGCTTACCTGACAAAAGACGCCGGAGGGTTCCGGCGTCTTACTTTTCCGATTCCAGCCGGGTGGTGAGGCTGTCTATGAAAGACCAGAGAAGGCTGATGAGCAGCAGGAGGATGGCGGCGGGGATGGCCAGCAGGCACACCACACCGCCTCCAATCCACTGCACCACCCGGCAAAGCTTCCTACACCCCATTTTGGTTCATGCCGCTGACGATGGCAAAGTAGGACTTGGAAGTCGCCCGGTACACAAGAAGATAAAACAGGGCGAATACCAGGTAACAGACCACCGTCACTCCCACCAGGAGGGGGAAGTTGGTGAGGCTGAACAGAAGCAGGAGCTTGCGAATCATGGGGAAGGCAAAGGCCAGGTGGACACCGGCGGCAATGAGGGGCAGGAAAAACACCGTGAGAATCTGGGAATTGATGCTTCTGCGGATATCTTTCCGGGACATACCCACCTTCTGCATAATGGCAAACCGGGACTGGTCCTCGTAGCCCTCGGAAATCTGCTTGTAGTAGATAATCAGCACCGCCGCAAAGACGAACACGATGCCCAAAAGGATGCCCAGGAAGAACAGTCCGCCGTACATGCCGTACAGGTATCCCCGCTCAGCGGCGGCACACTCCCCGTACACGAAGAAATCCGGGGTGTTCTCCAGGCGATCCTGGAGTACCTCATAAAGAGCCTCCTGAGCCTCCTCGTCACAGGGCAGGTCAAAGCCGTAGTACCACTGATAGGTCAGGGGGGAGCTTTCACTCTCACCAATGGTGACATTCTCCACAGGCTTGATTACCGCCACCGGGTCGTTGACGAACAGGTACACCGTGGGGAAAATCTGCATGGAGTCGATGCTGTTTTTCACGAACCCGGATACCTGCTTTTTTACGGTATACACCGGGCCTTCTCCAAGCCTTATGGTGTCCTCCCCGTAGGAAAGCTCCTTGGTGGCGTAGAGGAGCACCTCATCCCCCGCCAAAGTCTCCTGGGTGCCCATGACCCGGTTGTAGTCCGCCACCGGCACCACGAAGAACTGGCAGATTTTTGCCACCGTGTCCCAGCGGTTGCTGTAGATGGAATTGTCAAAGAGAATCTGGTTTCCCTCAATCACACCGCCGAAAGCGGCGGTGCGGTAGGTCAGGACATTTTGGGGCTTCATGCCCTGCTCCTGCACCACGGCTTCTGCCAGGGCTTCCGTATCTTGGGGAGCCTCTCCCGACAGCACCTCCACGGTGGTGGCGTTGCCGTAGAGGTTAATGTGCCGGGGGTAGCGGCTGCGGATGCTGTCCTCCGTGCCCATATACAGGCACACCGTGGAGGAGACCATAATCAGCACCATGGTGCAAAGGATGCAGATGGAGGCAAGGCCTGCGCCGTTGCGCTTCATCCGGTAGGCCATGGAGGACACGGACACAAAGTGGTTGGTTTTGTAATAGTACCGCTTATTCTTCTGCAAAACCCGACAAAGAGCCACGGAACCGGCCATAAACAGCAGGTAGGTGGCGATAATCACCATGATGGCCGCCACAAAGAACCAGAGGATGGCGGAGACGGGGTCAGAAATGGTCACCGCCAGGTAGTAGGCTCCTGCCAGAATGACCACGCCCAGCAGCGCCACCAGCCAGTTGGCCTTGGGAGGCTTTTCTCCGGCGCTCTCGCTGCGAAGAAGCTCCACCGGGTTACTCAGGTGCAGCTGCCGCAAGGAGTTGAGAAACAGCAAAAGAAAAATTACACAGAACAGTATCACCGTCTGGGAAATGGCGGAAAAGCCGATGGAAAGGGTGAACTCCGTCTCCCCTCGCAGGATTTTCACCATGGCAAGCTCTGAGAACTTGGAAAAGAGGATTCCCAGGAACAAGCCGCAGGCAATGGTAAAGGCGCCGATGAAGAAATTTTCCAGCAGCAGCACCAGGCTCAGGTTCTTCTTTCCCATGCCTAAGATATTGTAAAGGCCGAACTCCTTTTTTCTTCTGCGGATTAAAAAAGAGTTGGTGTAAAAGAGAAACAGGAGAGAAAACACGCTCAGAATTCCAAAGCCCATACTGAGCAGCTGCTTTACCATATCCCCCCCGGGGATGGTGGTAAACACCGGGGAGGCGGCGATGAAGGAGACGATGTAGCACATCATCACCATGCCGGTGCAGGTGAGGATATAGGGCAGGTACAGCTTTTTGTTTTTTCGGATGCCGGAGATGGCCAGCGACCGGTAGATTCCCTTTTTCATTCTCCCTTCCCTCCTGCCGTCAGCATGGTGAGGGTATCGGAAATCTTCTGATACAGCTCCATGTCGGTGCTGCTGCCCCGGTAGAGCTGGTGGTACACCGCTCCGTCCTTGATGAACAGCACCCGGCTGGCATGGCTGGCGGCCTTGACGGAGTGGGTGACCATCAAAATGGTCTGACCGCCCCGGTGAATCTCCCCGAACAGGGAGAGGAGCTCATCGGTTGCCTTGGAGTCCAGGGCTCCCGTGGGCTCATCCGCCAAAATCAGCCGGGGATGGGTGATAAGCGCCCGGGCTACTGCTGCCCGCTGCTTCTGACCGCCGGACACCTCATAGGGGTACTTCCGCAGCAGCCCTTCAATCCCCAGCTGCCGGGCGATGGGGGTAAGCCGGGCTTCCATCTCCTTGGGGCTCTTCCCGGAGAGGACTAAGGGCAGATAGATGTTATCCTCCAAAGTGAAGGTGTCCAGCAGGTTAAACTCCTGAAACACGAAGCCCAGGCTGTCCCGGCGGAAAGCGGCAATCTCCGATTCCTTGATTTTGGACAAATCCTTCCCATCCAGCCGAACGGTGCCGGAGGTGGGCTTGTCCAAAGCCGCTAAGATGTTCAGCAGGGTGGTCTTGCCGGAGCCGGATTCACCCATAATGGCCACATACTCCCCTTCCTCCACGGCAAAGCTCACATTGGACAGAGCCTGCACCTGGTGGCCGCCGAAGCGGGTGGTGTATATTTTTTTCAATGCGTCTACTTCCAAAATACCCATGTGGGATTTCCTCCTTTTGTTTTGTGGCCCTATTATAGCAAACCGGGGAAAAGGCAAGCCATGGATTCGGCTTACATTTTCCCCGGAATTTCTTACATTCTTGTAAGAAGTCACTCTACCTGGAATTCCCTGTGGCCCAGATTCAGCTTTACCACCGTACCGGTGTCCAGAGCCGACTCTATCTTGATGGTATGGCCCAGATGATTGCAAACTTCCCGGCACAGGTACAGCCCCAGGCCGCTGGCTTTCTTGTGGCTGCGGCCGTTGTAGCCGGTGTAGCTCTTTTCAAACACCCGGGGCAAATCCTCCGGGGCGATGCCCAGCCCCGTATCCCGGATGCACAGGGTGCTCTCCCCCTCTAAGTAGATGGAAATGCTTCCCCCGGCGGGGGTATACTTTACCGCGTTGGACAGCACCTGCTCCACCACAAAGGAGAGCCACTTCTCGTCCGTCAGCACCTGGGTTTTCACCGGAGTGTAGGACAGCCGGAGCTTTTTCCCCACAAACTGCCCGGCAAACTTCCGCACCGCCTCCCGGATAATGGGGTCTAAATCCTGCTCCCGGAACACATAATCTGACCCCTGGCCGTCCATCCGCAAAAACACCAGCACCATCTGCACATACTGTTCAATCCGCTGCAATTCCTGGGAAAGCTGCCGGGACAGGGGGGTGTCCTGATTCTGCAAGGTCAGACCCATGGCGGCAATGGGGGTTTTGATCTGGTGGGCCCAGATGGTGTAGTAGTCCACCATGTCCTGATACCGCTGGTTCATTTCCGTGGAAAGGGACTGCTGCTCCCGGCGAAGGGCGGCAATGATGGCCTGATAGTCGGAATCCTGCCAGGTGTTCGCCTCCGGGAATGGCTCCATCACCTCTGCCGGAAGGCTACAAAGCTTTTCAAGGGCCTGGTGCTTTCCCAAAGCCTTGAGATACCCCCGGACAAGCAGGCCGCTTCCCACCACAGCGCACACCGCCGCCGGATACAAAACCGCCCCCAAAGGCAGGTCATACAAATAAAAAGCGGCGGCAAAGATGGCGCAAAAGAGGAAAAACGCCAGAATTTCCCCTTTTTTCTCCTTTACATAGCCAAGTAAAAATTCCATACCCTTACTCCACCAGATACCCCACCCCGAACTTGGTGGTGATAAAGCCGGAAAGCCCGGCTCCCTCCAGCTTCTTGCGCAGCCGATTCACATTCACCGTCAGGGTGTTCTCGTCCACAAAGCTGTCCGTCTCCCACAGCCGCTCCATAAGCCGCTCCCGGCTCACCACCTTGCCCTTGCTCTCCATAAGGGCCAGGAGTATCCGGTACTCGTTTTTGGTCAGGGGAATCCCCTGCCCCTCATAGGTCAATGTCTGATCCCCGGTGTTAAGCAGTGCCCCCCGGTGGGAGAGCACCGGCACCCCGGCGGCAAAATCATAGGTTCTTCGGAGCATGGCCTGAATCTTGGCGATGAGCAAGGATTTGTCAAAGGGCTTGGGGATAAAGTCGTCCGCTCCCATGTTCATGGCCATGACCATATTCATATTGTCAGAGGCGGAGGACAAAAAGAGGATGGGCACCTTGGACACCTGCCGGATTTGGCTGCACCAGTGGTAGCCGTTGAAAAAGGGCAAAGCGATGTCCAGAATCACCAAATGGGGGTCAAAAGCGGCAAATTCCTCCAGAACGTTCCGAAAATTCTCCGCTGTTTTTGCCTCCAGCCCCCAGAGCCCCAGCTGCTCTGCCACCCCTTCTGCAATCACCGGGTCGTCCTCCACAATGAAAATCCGATACATAGCTGCTCCTTAAATGTAAAAGTCCATCAGTACCATGAGGCAAAAGCCTGCAAGAAGGGCGTAGGTGGCTCCCCGCTGGCTGCCGTGGGCGTGGGTCTCGGGAATCATCTCGTCGCTGATAACGTAGAGCATGGTGCCTCCTGCAAGAGCCAGGGCAAAGGGCAGGACGGCGTGGGACAGGCTCACGGTAAAGTAGCCGATGAGGGTTCCCACCACCTCCACAATCCCGGTAGCCAGGGCCGCCAGGAAGGTGCGCTTCCGGCTGATGCCTGCCGCCAGCATGGGGCCGATAATCACCATGCCCTCCGGGATGTTCTGCAAGGCAATGCCGCCGGCGACGGTAAGAGCCTGGGCGGTGTTCTCCGTGCCGAAGCCCACACCGGCGGCAATGCCCTCCGGCAGGTTGTGGATGGCGATGGCCATGACAAAAAGCACCACCTTGTGAAGCCGCTCCGGGTGTCCCCCATGGGCCTCCTGCTCCGCTCCTGTGAGACGGTGCAGGTGTGGCACCAGCTTATCCAGCAGGTTCAGGCACACCGCCCCTGCAAACACCCCCACAATGGGCACAATCACCCCGCCCCCCAGCTCTACAGAGGGAAGAATCAGCCCCACCACCGCTGCCGCCAGCATGACCCCGGCGGCAAAGCTCAGCACAATGTCGCTGAATTTATGGGAAATATCCCGGAAAACAAACCCCAGGGCAGAGCCAAAGAGGGTTGCACCCCCCACCCCCAGAGCCGTCAATAATACCATTTCCATATAACTTTCTCTCTTTCTGTAAGGTTTATTCCATGGTCACCGCCACTTTCATGACCCCGGAGGCCCGGCTTTCAAAGAGCCGGTAGGCTTCTTCAATCTCCCGGAGGGGATAGGTGTGGGTGATCAGGGGGGTGGTGTCGATTTCCCCCCGGGCAATCCGTTCCAGAATCTCCCCGCAGTGGCAGCCGTCCACCCCGCCTGTCTGGAAGGTGAGGTTCTTGCCGTACATCTGGGGCAGGGGCAGGGTCTGGGGACGGTCATAGAGGGCCACCACCGTCACAAGGGCGTTGGGTCGGGCACATTCCCAGGCCAGCCGGAAGGTCTCCTCGCTGCCTGCCACTTCCATCACCACATCCGCCCCACCATGGGCGCTGTGGGTCTGAGCCAGGGACAAAAGTTCCTCCGGCTGGCAGGTCACCACCCCGGGATGGTGACGGTTTACATAATGCAAGCGTTCTGCATCCTTGTCGCAGACAATCACCTGCCCCGGCTGGTACAAAAGGGCGCATTGGAGGCAGCAGATTCCCGTGGGGCCAGCCCCCAGAATCACCACCGTGTCCCCCTTCTGAATCCGGGAAATCCGGGCGGCCCAATCTCCGGTGGCTAAAATATCCCCCACAAAGAGGGCCTGCCGGTCGGAAACAGTGGGGGGAATCGGGTTTAACCCCTGGTCGGCATAGGGTACCCGCACGAACTCTGCCTGTCCCCCGTCAATCCGGCAGCCCAGAGCCCAGCCGCCGTTTGGGTCGGTGCAGTTGTTCACCCAGCCGTTCTGACAGAAGAAGCATTCTCCGCAGAAGGTCTCCACATTTACCGTCACCCGGTCTCCGGGCTTCACGTTTTTCACGCCGGAGCCCACCTTCTCCACAATGCCCACCATCTCATGGCCCACCGTCACCCCCGGCACCGCCCGGGGGACGGAGCCGTGCTTGATATGCAGGTCGCTGGTGCAGATGCTGGCCAGGGTCACCTTCACAATGGCATCCTTTTCCTCCAAAATCTCCGGCTTGGGCTTTTCCAACAGGGCAAATTTTCCCTTTTCCACATAAGTACAGGCAAGCATGGTGTTTTCTCCTTCGCTTTTTTTACCATCATACCGCCCCGGCCCCGGTCTGTCAAGAAAAAGGCGGAGGAAGCCAAAGGCTTCCCCCGCCGGGAAATTATGGAATTGGAAAAACCGACTCAGGGCTGGGTTTCATCCCCGGGAATAGATACCCGGTACGCATCCGTTTCGTTTCCGGCATAGTCGCCGATGGCGAAATAGAAGGTATCCCCCAGTTCCGATGTCAGCTGCTCCAGGTCATAGGCCTGCACCCACACCAGGTTGCCGTTCTCGTCTTCCTGGGCCTGGGCATCGTCTGCCAGAGCAGGAAGGATAACCGGCTCGCCGTTCACCACGTTGTAGAAAACAACCGCTGCAACAGACACATTGTCCTGGAATTGCATAACCAGGTAGGTCTTGCCTTCATCCTCCATCAGCTGGGAGGCCATCAGCTCCGGAGCCTGGGTGTCCACGGTGATGTCCACGGACTTCTCCACCACGGGAGCGCCGGGGTAATCCAGCGTGCCGGAGATGGTGAGGGTCAGCTTGGTGTTGTTGGGCAGGTAGTCTCCATTTGCATCCGTCAGCATGTAAGGCTTGAAATACTGGCCGTGGACATAGGGGATGCACAGACCGGAATTGGCATCGAAGCTGGTCTTGGGCGCATGGCCGATAATGTCCTCATTATACACCTCACCAGTCTGGGCATTGGTGTAGGTGAAGTGCAGCTCGCTGACGTTTCTCAGGAGGGACACATACATATCGTTGATGTTGTCCAGATAGCCGTCCTCATTGGGGGACAGACTCACGTGGCTGATATCGAAGGTCTCATTGGCATAGGGGTTCAGACCGGGAATCCAGTCGTCCCCGCCCAGAGAAGTCCACAGGACGCTCATGTACTGGTTGAAGAAGGTGGTGTCCATGTCGTTCCAGAAGAAGCCATGGGTTTCGGGATTCTCGTTGTCGCCGTCAAAGAGGGGTGCATCGGTCCAGTTGCCGTAGAAGCCCAGGTAGGGCAGGGACAGGTCGGTGCCCTGGGCGTTGCAGGCATCCAGGAAGGTGTAGCCTTCCACATAGCCGCCGTTGGGATAGTAGGTGGCAAAGTAGCTTCTGTCATCCTCGGACAGGCTCACGGACACGTTCACGGTCTGGGTTTCCCCGGCCTTGACTTCCAGGACCTGATCCTCCAGGTCGGCTTCACTCTCCAGACCCACCAGGGCGTTCAGGTATGCCTGCACGTCATCCTCGGTCACTTCCTCGTCGGAGGTGGTGTTGTACCGGAAGGCCACATCCGTCCAGTTCCCGTCCTGCGCCTCACCGGAGACAGCCTGGTAAATCCAGTAAGCATCGTGGGAGTCGCAGGCACCGCTGCTGTTTACGTCATGGGTGTATACCATGGCAGAAGCGGTCTCGGCGGTGGCAGCACCCAGAGCCTTGGGGGTGCTGGACATGAAGTTCACACCCTGCACCGTGTTGACGCCCTCGGTCTGGGCCACGGTGTTCAGGCCGTAGTACAGGGTTTCGTCACCGAAGTTGTGCACCTGGAAGCTGTAGTTGTATGCGCCCACCTTGCCGGGGTCGTCGTACAGCTCTACCTTGGGCACGTCACAGCCGTTCACAGACAGGTAAGCCTGGGTGGTCACGGCGTTGTAGGCGTTGGCCAGGCCGGAGCCCTGATTCCGGGGGGAGTAGTACAGCCCGTCGGGGTGTACCAGGGGGACGGAGGTGCTCATAAGGAGCGCCCGCACCAGAGCATTGACCTCGGCGCCGTCGGCATAGCCCAGGCCGTCAGCGGAAGTGACATACTCCTTCACCAGGGCGGAGATGCCCGCCAGGTTGGGAGAGGCCATGGAAGTGCCGCTCATGACGCCGTAGCCGCCGCCGTCAACGGTGGAGTAGATGTTGCCGCCAGGGGCGGTGATGTCCGGCTCCAGGGTCAGGGAGGGGGTAACGCCCCAGGAGGAGAAGTCGCTCATCTGGTAAGCGGTCTCGCTGGGAACCACGCCCGCCTCAGCGCTGGCCTCCAGGGTCACGCCGGGATTCTGTGCCAGCTGCTCCAGAATGTAGGCGCCGCTGAGCATGGTGATGGAAGCACAGGGGATATCCACCTTGCTCCCGTTCAGATCCATCCGGATGACGCCGGGCTCGTTGTTGTAGACCAGGCAGGCAACTGCACCGGCAGCCTTGGCGTTTTCACACTTTTCCGTAAAGGAGATGTTGCCCCGCTGTACCAGGGCGATTTTGCCTTCCACATTCACCCTGGCAAATTCCTCGGTGGTTCCGGTGCCGGGCACCGCCACCACCTGGTAGGCCTTGCCAGCCAGGGTCTTGAAGAGGGGATTCTGGGCGTTGGAGGCGTCCACATAGGAGATGTTGTAAGAGCCGCCTACGCTGATGTAATCGGAGATAACGCTTACATTCTCCACGCTGGCCACGGACAGGGCGTTGGCATAGGAGCCGGGGGAGCCCAGAACACCGTTATCCGGGTTGGAGGTCAGGTTGGCGTTCAGGCCGAAGGCATTGCCGTAACCGGCGGTGGTCTCGTTGCCGGCGGAGATGCACAGCACCGTACCGGTGCTCTTTACCCGGTCGAGAATCTCATTGGTCAGATCGTCGCTGGTGGTGAAGCCGGAGGGGGAACCCAGGCTCATGTTCACCATGTCGCAGCCCAGCTTCAGGGCGTCCTCCAGGGCTGCCAGCCAGTAGGAGGTGTAGATGTAGCCTCTCTGGTCCATGACCTTCATGACTGCAATCTGGGCATCGGGGGCTACGCCCACCACGTCGGAGCCTTCCACCTGGTTGGCGGCGGCGATACCGGCTACGTGGGTGCCGTGTTCATTGGCGTAGGGGCCGGTATGGTCCACATCCAGGCCCTTGTCGCCGTAGTTGAAGGCGAAGGGCACCTTGGTGGAGCGGTACAGGTCCGCCGCAGTCAGACCCGTATACATTTCTGCTGCGTTCAGGCCAGCCACCAGGCCGGACAGCTGAGCCTCGGTCATGCTGTTGCCGTTCAGGGCATCCTGGGGCAGAGCGGCAAAGTTGGGATGGTCCGTATCCAGACCGCTGTCGATGATGGCAATGGTCATGCCCTTGCCGGTGTAGCCCTGGGCCCAGGTGTTCTCCCGGCCGATCATCACGCCGTCGGAGCTGGTCTTGGGGGACAAGGTGCCTTCCTCTACGGCGCAGGGCTCATATCTGGTCTGGAGCACTACCTTGCTGACCCCGTCCAGGGCAGCAATTTCGCTCATCTTTCCATAGGGGATGTTGGCGGCAAAGCCGTTCACCAGCCAGCCGAACTGCTGGGTGACCTCCAGAGTCTCCCCATCCAGGACGGTGTCCTCAATCTGGGCAATCACTTCCTCCTGGTCGGACTCCAGGGCGCTCAGCTGAGCGGCGGTCTTGGCATTGTAAACCGCACCGCTGTCGGCAGACACCACGGACTCCCCTTCCAGGACGACGATGACCCGCACCTCTTCCTCGGGGCTGATGCCAAAGTCCTCTTTGGAAACCCCATTTTCCAGCCGAAGGGACAGGCCGCTTTCCACGCCCTCCAGCTTCTCAACCACCAACTGCGTGCCGGTCTCTTCCGTGGAGGGTTCCGCCGCTTCCTCAGCGGAAACGGAGGTCAGAACCATGGAAAAGACCATGCAAAAAGCCAGCAGCCAGGCATATACACGCTTCATTTTCATTTTGCACCCCTCCTCATACGGCTATATACCACCATTCCTACCAGGAATGTGCCGGAAATCAGCAGCACCACGGCCGCAAGGACAGGATTGCCGGTTTCGCCGGTCTGGTCCGGGCCGTCGGGATCGGTGGCAGGCTTGGTGGTCTCCGTAGTGGGCGCCTCCGTGGGCTCACTGGGGCTGGTAGTCTCGGTGGGCTCACTGGGGTTGGTAGGCTCACTGGGATTGGTAGGCTGGGTGGGGTCGGTGGGCTCACTGGGGTCAGTAGGCTGGGTGGGGTCGGTAGGTTCCTCGCCCACAGGCACTGCCGTTCCCGCAGAATCATTGGCAGTTCCCGCTACCTGAACATCAGAAGCCGCCACCGGCTCATCGTAGCCAGGGGCTTTGGTGAAGTTCACCTGGAACAGCGCCGCAATGCCGCCCTCCAGGTTCACAGCCTCCGGGGCGACCCAGGCAATCTGAATCTCGCCCTCTGCCGCCTTGGTGTCATTCACGGCGTTCATAGCCACATAAGCTTCATACTGGCCTGCAAAGTCACAGCCGGTGTAGGTGAGTTTTGCCGGGTCAAAGGTCACCCGAATCACGCCGTCGGCTACCGCCCCGTTGGTCTGAACCTGGGCGGAAACCTCACCGGAGGTCTCCTCTACCACCAGCCACAAAGCTTCCTCCTCTGCCGCCATGGCGTATCCTGCCATGAGAACACAGGCAAGCATCACAGCCAGCAGCAAAGTCAATGCTCGTTTCATCCGTTTCATTCATATCCTCCCTTAGTTGTTTATGTATGCACAGAGCGGTTCCGACCCCTCGGAATACGCTCTGATACAAACGGTTATCAAATCTTCTCCCCCTCCGGGGTCAAAGCCGGGTTGACAATCTCCCAGGTGCCGTCCTGTCCCTGCTCCGTCTCCGCCCACAAAAGCCAGGTGGCCATATCGTTGGTCCCAACCTGGTCTTTCTGGGAGTCGCCGTAAGAGAGAACCACGCCGTAGCCCGTTTCTGTCTTTTGGATGGCCTTTATGGACACATCCACAGAACCGGAGGACACCGACTGGGTCACAAGAATCAGGGCGTGGGTTTCAAAGTAGGCATCGTCATAGGTTTCCAGGGCTTCCCAATCCGGCAGCTGGTCCGCAGATGTGACATACCGGACAGTGCTCTCGTTCCCTTTGTATGTAAGCCGCTCCTTTCCCTGGACCTCCACCGGGTCGCCGGAGGTATCGCCGCCAATCACCACATCCCCAAAATCCGGCTCCGTGGTGGATTCCATGGAATCCACAATCTTGGAAGGCTGGGTCTCCTCCTCCCGGAGCGGTCCGCAGCCTGCCAGCAAACAAGCCGCCAGGCAGACAGGAATCAAACATTTTTTCCAGCCGTACATAACGCACCCCCTGACACAAGCATCCACTCACACTTTATTCATATATATTTCATGATTACACTCTTCTCATGCACACTTGTCAATGAAAGGAATACACATTCTTTCTTTTTGTGAATCTGGATATGTTCCTGTGAATTTTACCTATATAACATCCACGAATTTGTGCGCATTCCACAATCACCTTCTCTCGCAGACCCCCCCTGCCCGTCCCACAGATTCCCGGAAAAACCGGTTGACACCGGCGGCAGCCTGTGATAAAATCATCCCAACGAAAAGGGAGTAGTACAAAGTTATGCTGTCAACACCTCGGCTTCGGCCTGGCGGCATACACCCATAGGTGGTAACAAGACTTTTCGGCAAGCAGCCTTTGCTGTCTGCCGGAAGGTCTTTTTTGTTGCATTTGGGAATACTGCATCTTAAGAAAGGATGGGAATTTCATGGATTATCAGAAAACCGGACAGCAGGTTCTTTCTGACCTGCAAACGGAAAAAACCGGCCTTCCCCCCCAGGAGGCGGAAGCCCGGCTGGAACGGTTCGGCCCCAACACCCTCCAGGAGGGGAAGAAGAAAGGGGTGGTGCAGGTATTTTTGGAGCAGTTCAAGGATCTTTTGGTGGTGATTCTCATGGCGGCGGCGGTGATTTCCGCCCTGTCCTCCAACTGGGAGAGCACCCTGGTGATTTTCGCCGTGCTGATTCTGAACGCTCTTTTGGGGACTATCCAGTACTTCAAGGCGGAAAAATCCCTGGAAAGCCTGAAAGCCATGTCCTCCCCCACCGCCAAGGTTCTGCGGGGTGGAAAGCGGCTGGAACTGCCTGCCTCCCAAATTGTCCCCGGGGACATTCTCCTGCTGGAAGCGGGAGACATGGTAGCTGCCGACGGCCGGATTCTTCTAAACTTCTCTTTGAAGGTGAACGAAAGCTCCCTCACAGGAGAAAGTGAGCCGGTGGAAAAGACCGCCGATGCCCTTTCCGGGGAGAATATCCCCCTGGGCGACCGGAAAAACTGCGTATTTTCCGGCTCTTTGGTGACTTACGGCCGGGGGGTGGTGGTGGTCACCGGCACCGGCATGAATACGGAGCTGGGAAAAATCGCTCAGCTTATGAACCAGACCCAGCAGCGGAAAACCCCCTTGCAGGAGAGCCTGGACGACTTTTCCGGAAAGCTTGCCATGGTGATTCTGGCCATCTGCGCCCTGGTCTTTGGCCTTTCCGTGTTCCGCAGCCACATGGGGATTCTGGATTCTCTCATGTTTGCCGTGGCTCTGGCGGTGGCAGCCATCCCGGAAGCCCTTTCTTCCATCGTCACCATTGTGCTGGCCACCGGCACCCAGAAAATGGCAAAGCAAAACGCCATCATGAAGGACCTGAAAGCGGTGGAGAGCCTGGGATGTGTCAGCGTCATCTGCTCTGACAAAACCGGAACCCTCACCCAGAACAAGATGACCCCCAAAATGGTCTACGCCGACGGGGAGCTTCTCCCGGGGGAAAATCTGACCCTTGCCAACCCGGTGCAGCGGCAGCTGCTGAAAGCCGCCCTTTTAGCCAGCGACGCCACCCATGATGAGGAAAAGGGCACCTCCATCGGCGACCCCACAGAGGTGGCTCTTGTGATGCTGGCAGAGCAGTTCGGGGTGATTGAGGAGGACTACCGGGACCAGCACCCCCGGCTGGGAGAGCTGGCCTTTGACTCCGACCGGAAGCTTATGAGCACCCTCCACGACATCGAAGGTGTCCCCACCTTGCTTACCAAAGGTGCCATGGATGTGCTCCTGGAGCGCTCCGCCTTTTTGCTCACCAGTAAGGGTCTGGTACCCATGACAGAGGAAATCCGCCGGGAGATTGGGGAAGTAAATCAGTCCCTTTCCAACCAGGGACAGCGGGTGCTGGCCTTTGCCTACCGGGAACTGCCCGCCGGGGAAGCCCTTACCCTGGATTCGGAGAAAGACTATATCTTCCTGGGACTGATCTCCATGATTGACCCGCCCCGCCCCGAGGCCATCCAAGCCGTTGCCGACGCCAAAACCGCCGGAATCCGCACGGTGATGATTACCGGCGACCACAAAATCACCGCCGCCGCCATTGCCCGGCAGCTGGGGATTTTCCGGGAGGGGGATATGGCCCTGTCCGGCTCGGAGCTGGAGGCCATGACCGATGAAGAACTGGACGGTTGTCTTGACCGGGTGTCGGTGTACGCCCGGGTGTCCCCGGAGCACAAAATCCGTATCGTGTCCGCCTGGCAGAGAAAGGGGAAAATCGTATCCATGACCGGCGACGGGGTGAACGACGCCCCGGCGCTCAAGAAAGCGGACATCGGCGTGGCCATGGGCATTACCGGCACGGAGGTGTCCAAGGATGCCGCCTCCATGATTCTGTCGGATGACAACTTTGCCACCATTGTCAAAGCGGTGGTCAACGGCAGAAGCGTCTACGCCAACATCAAAAACGCCATTGCCTTTTTGCTCTCCGGCAATGCCGCCGGTATCTTCTGCGTGCTCTACGCCTCCCTTCTGGGTCTGCCGGTGCCTTTCCAGGCGGTGCATCTGCTGTTCATCAACCTGCTGACCGACTCCCTTCCCGCCATCGCCCTGGGAATGGAACCGGCAGGAAAGAATCTTCTCCAGCAAAAGCCCAGAGACCCCAAGGCTTCCATCCTCAGCCGGAGCCTTCTGGGGCGGATTGGCTGGCAGGGACTGCTGATTGCCGTCGCCACCATGACCGCCTTCTACCTGGGCTACGCCAATGGAGATGCGGCCCTGGCCTCCACCATGGCCTTTGCCACATTGACTCTTGCCCGGCTGTTCCACGGCTTCAACTGCCGGGGAAGCGCCTCCATCTTCCGCCTGGGCCTGACCTCCAACCCCTACACCCTCTACGCCTTCTTCGCCGGCGTGGTGCTGCTCCTTGCCGTGCTGTTTATCCCGGGCCTTAACACCTTGTTTATGGTGTCCCCGGCCTTCGGTCTCGGGAACCTTGCCCAGGTGGCAGGCCTGTCCCTTGCCCCCACGGTAATCATCCAGCTGGTAAAGCTCCTGAAAAAGTAAAAAATCACCCCCCAAAGCCCCCTTGCCAAAGGGGGGTGGTTTGGCGAAGCCAAACCGGGGGGATTCCCCAGGCTGGCAGGTTTCCACATAGGTTTGTACTTTCAAGAAGTACCTCCTGTGAATCCCTCAGTCACGGCGAAGGCCACCG
>DVFK01000089.1 GCA_018713285.1 Candidatus Faecousia excrementigallinarum | reverse complement strand
CGGTGGCCTTCGCCGTGACTGAGGGATTCACAGGAGGTACTTCTTGAAAGTACAAACCTATGTGGAAACCTGCCAGCCTGGGGAATCCCCCCGGTTTGGCTTCGCCAAACCACCCCCCTTTGGCAAGGGGGGCTTTGGTCCTATTTCCACCCGGTAACGATACCGGGCGGGTCAGGGAAGTAACGAATCGCAGAAAGCTACCGTGCGAAATTGCCACCGGGGGCACCCCGGCGTGCGAAATTGTCAGCGGCGACTCGCCGCAAAAACAGCACAGCCGGGTGGCTGTGCTGTTTGGGTTTTTAGTTCAGAGCGGCCTTGGCCTTCTCAACCAGAGCGGCGAAAGCGGCGCTGTCCTGGATTGCCATCTCGGACAGGCTCTTGCGGTTCATCTCGATACCGGCCTTCTTCACACCGTTCATGAAGGTGGAGTAGTTCAGTCCGTAGGGAGCCACGGCAGCAGACAGACGGGTGATCCACAGTCTGCGGTAGTCACGCTTCTTCAGCTTACGGCCTGCGAAAGCGTAGTTGCCGGACTTCATAACGGCCTGCTTGGCCATCTTAAAGTGCTTGGATTTGGAACCCCAGTAGGACTTTGCCAACTTCAGGGTCTTATTTCTTCTCTTGCGCGTCATCATTGCGCCTTTGACTCTTGCCATTTCTCAATATCCTCCTAAGGCTTATTTGTAAGGGATCAGCTTCTTGATGGTTGCGGTGTTGGTCACATCGGCGTAAGCGGTGGTGCGCAGACGGCGGGTACGCTTGGTGTCCTTCTTGGTGAGGATATGGCTCTTGTAAGCGCGGGCTCTCTTAACCTTACCGGACTTGGTCAGGTTGAATCTCTTCTTTGCACCGCTATGGGTTTTCAGCTTGGGCATAGGTGGTTCTCCTTCCGTATCTTTCGTTTATTTGCTATTTTTGGGGGCTAAGAACATGGCCATGAAGCGGCCTTCCAGCTTGGGGTTCTTCTCCATGTTGGCAAGCTCAGAGCAAGCCTGGGCAAAGTCCATCAGCAGCTTCTCACCCAGATTTGTGTGCGCCATCTCCCGGCCACGGAAGCGGACGCTGACCTTCACCCGGTTGCCGTCCTTCAAAAACTTCTGGGCGTTCTTCACCTTGGTGTTCAGGTCGTTGGTGTCAATGCTGGGGCTCATGCGGATTTCCTTGATCTCCACAACCTTCTGGTTCTTCTTGGCCTCCTTCTCCCGCTTCTTCTGATCGAAGCAGAACTTGGAGTAGTCCATGATTTTGCAGACGGGGGGAACGGCGTTGGGGGAAATTTTCACCAGGTCCATTTCCTGTTCCTCTGCCAGGGCGTTGGCCTGGGCGGCGGACATAATGCCCAGCTGGGCACCATCCGGTCCGATAACCCGGAGCTCTTTGTCCCGGATTTCCTCATTGAGCTGATGATCTAACTTGGCTATGGTAAGCACCTCCAAATAAACAACAAAAAAGCGGATGCCAAGCATCCGCATATCCACGCAATAACTCCCAAGGGGAGCACCGGAATATTGACCTTTTCGCTTTTGCTTAAGGTGAGGCGGATGATTAGCCTTCTTTATTACCCGCCTATCTTACCACATCCGTCTTCTCTTGTCAACCGGTTTTTTCGGGAAAATTTCCTGAAAATCCGGGAAAATATGGTTGCACCCTTTATAAAGGTGATGTATAATTGTAACTGTAAAAAATCGGGCTGTGCCCGAAAATATTTTGGAGGAATGTTATCATGTTTGAAGCGATGATTGAGACCCTCAAGGCCAATCCCCGCAAGATTGTGTTCACCGAGGGCCATGACGCCCGTATCCTGGAAGCAGCCTCCCGTCTGAAGAAGGATGGCTTCCTCACCCCCATTCTGGTGGGCAATGTGGATGTGGTGAAGGAAAACGCTGCCAAGGGCGGCTTTGACATTGAAGGCCTGGAGATTCTGGACCCCCTGACCTATCCCGAGATGGACGCCATGGTTGAGAAGATGGTGGAGCTGCGGAAGGGCAAGATGAGCCCCGAGGAGTGCCGCACCGCTCTGAGCAAGGGCAATTATTTTGGCACCATGCTGGTGAAGATGGGCTATGCCGACTCCCTGCTGGGCGGCGCCACCTACTCCACCGCCGACACCGTCCGTCCCGCTCTGCAGCTGGTAAAGACTAAGAAGGGTGCTCACCTGGTCTCCTCCTGCTTCATTCTGGTGCGGGGCGAGGAAAAGCTGGCTATGGGCGACTGCGCCATCAACCTGAGCTACGAGGATTCCGTGGACAAGGAGGGCAACGTGGTTCTCTCCGCTGCCCAGAAGCTGGCTGAGGTTGCCATCGAGACCGCCAAGACCGCCAAGGTATTCGGCATCGACCCCAAGGTGGCTATGCTCAGCTTCTCCACCAACGGCTCCGGCAAGGGCGGCACCGTAAAGCTCAGCCACGACGCCACCATCGTTGCCAAGGAGATGGCTCCCGACCTGGCTATCGACGGCGAGATGCAGTTTGACGCTGCTGTGGCTCCCGAGGTAGGCCAGCTGAAGTTCCCCGGCTCCCCTGTGGCCGGCTACGCCAACACCTTCATCTTCCCCACCATCGAGGCCGGCAACATCGGCTACAAGATTGCCCAGCGTCTGGGCGGCTTCGAAGCCTACGGCCCCATCTTGCAGGGTCTGGCCGCTCCCATCAACGACCTGTCCCGGGGCTGCAACGCCGAGGAGGTCTACAAGATGGCCATTATCACCGCCGCTCTGGTGTAATTTCCCCCTACCTGCAAAAAGCGAGGGAGAGTCCCCAAAAGGGGATTCTTCCTCGCTTTTCAAATTTATTCCCTTCAAACCATAGGTTTTTCCACAAATTTTACCTTATTAAAGCACAATTCCCTGGAAACGCACCAGCTCATAGCTCCCTCCGGGAGGGAGCTGGCGCCGAAGGCGTCTGAGGGAGCCAGCGGGCGGTGCAGTTGGAGTCCGCTTTGGGGTTGGTACTTGCTGGCAGGTATCGATACCCTATACCAATTTTACCGGGCACATTCATCCAATAAACCTGACTACTCCCAGGAGGTACCATCTCTGTCCTTAAAATTGGCTATGCTCCCGCTGGCTCCCTCCGTCTTGGGGCTGCGCCCCAAGCCACCTCCCTCCCGGAGGGAGGTATTTGCGGGAGCCTTCCGCAAGGTAACGACACCTGGCAGATTAAAAAATCAGGACCTGTTGCAACACGGCGGTTTGCAACAGGTCCATTTTCACAGCACAATCAGGTGGAGCAGCACCCAGGCGATGCCGTAGTAGGCGCATACGGCGGTCAGGTCGTTCAGGGTGGTAATCAGGGGCCCGGAGGCTACCGCCGGGTCCAGACCGCATTTTTTGAACACAATGGGCACAGCGGTTCCCGTGATGCTGGAAATCACCATGGAGGCAAGCAGGGCAATGCCGGTGCTCAGGCACACGGTGAGCACCACCGTCAGTGCCTCCCCACGAATCAGCAGGTATCCGCCGATAACCACAAAGGACAAGATGCCCAAAAGCAGACCGTTGAGCAAGCCCACCCGGGCTTCCTTCCCCAGCAGCCGGAATTTTTCCTTTCCGGTGACCTGGGGATCCATCAACACCCGGATGGTCACCGCCAGAGACTGGGTGCCTACATTTCCCGCCATGTCCAGAATCAGGGACTGGAAGCATACAATGAGGGGCAGGGCCGCCACCACGTGTTCAAAGCCCCCCACCACAGAGGACACGAACATCCCCAGCCCCAGGAGAATCACCAGCCAGGGCAGCCGCTTTTTCACGCTTTTGATAATGGGCTCCTGCAAATCCTCCTGGGCAGTCAGGCCGCCCAGCATGGCGTAGTCCTCTTCCATCTCCGCTTCCATCAGGTGGGTCACATGGGGCGCGGTGAGAACACCCACCAGCCTTCTGTCCTCGTCCACCACCGGGAAGGAGTCCTCGCTGTAATCCGTGACCCACTCCATGGCGGTCTCCACCTCTTCCCGGGCAGGAACCACCGGGTAATCGGTGCGGGTGATTTTCTCCAGGGAGTCATGCTCCCGGGCCAGAATCAGGTCTTTCAGGTCCACGGCGCCATGGAAGGTGCCGTCCTTTTCCACCACATAGAGGGTGGCGATGTTGTCGTTTTCCCCGGCCTGACGCACCAGCCCCGACATGGCCTGACGGATGGTGCTGCCCTTGGGAATGGCAATGTAATTGGTGGACATCTGCCCGCCCACCTGCTCCGGGGTATAGAAGTTTTTCGGGGTAAAGATTTTCATTTTTTCTGCCTCCTTCCGCAATTTTCACCGGAAAAAGGGCATAAAAATACCACTGTTCCCGGTGGGACTGTTGTCGCTGTCGGAAGAACAATGGCGCAGAGGTGACCTATTCCATCCCGGACGGCAAGCCCCCAGGACACCGGGCACAGTCTGACCATGTTCTACTGCAACTACTGTTACCGTCCATTTGTTTCACCTCACAACTGAAATCTTTGACCCATAGGTCAGGAACATTGTAGCACATTTCCCCCCAGGAAGGAACCCCCGGTCTGGAAACTTTCCGTGAATATTTTAAGAACAAATTTATGGCGCAGAAAGACCCCCGGCAGTATGCCGGGGGTCAGCGTGTCAAGAAAGGCACAAAGACAAGCAAACACCGCCCGTCGGCGTACATGGAGTACGGTAGGGCGGTGTTTGCGCAGTAAGGCAAAAGCGGTTGCGCAGCAACAACTTTTGGGCATTTATAGGGAAAATCAAACCCAGTTTCCCAGCCAATCCGCCAAAAGGAAATAAAAGCCGATTTCCTCCTGCTTTTGCCGGTTTGGGACTTTATTGGCAGTCTGACCCACCCGGCAGCATACCGGGTGGGTCGAATCCAGCTCAGTCTTTCAGATACCCTTCCACCAGGGCGGCAACCACAGCCGGGCTTCCGGCGGCGGTGTCCCCCATGAGGGTCATGGTGCGGTCCTTGCCTTCGTAGTCCGTGACCACGCCCCCCGCCTCCCGGACCAGGAGGGTTCCGGCGGCATAGTCCCAGATTTTCAGCCGCCGCTCCACATATCCTTCCAGCCGTCCGCAGGCCACATGGGCAAGATCCAGGGCGGCAGAACCGCTGCGGCGGATGTCCAGGCAGTTTTCAAAAATCCGCCGGAAGCGGTCAAACTCCTTTGGATAATCTGCCTTGTGATAAGGGGCCGTGCCAATGGCAATGAGGCTCTTTTGGAGATCCGTTTGGGAAGAAACATGGATGCTTTCCCCATTGCAGAAGCTTCCCTTCCCCTTTTCCGCCAGATACAGCTCCCGGGCGTAGGGGTCGTAGATAATCCCCAGCACCGGTTCGCCTCCGTCCAAGAGCGCCAGGGAAATGGCGCTGCAATGGTAATCGTACATGAGGTTGGTGGTGCCGTCCACCGGGTCCAGCACCCAGGAAAGCCCCTGCATATCCACCCGGGAATTGTCCTGCTCCTCGGAAAGGAACTGGATTTCCGGATACAGAGCCGTGAGTTTTTCCCGGAGGAACCCCTCCACCGCCTGGTCCACCGCCGTTACAAAGTCGCAGTCACCCTTGACGGTAATGTGCCCGGCGGCTTTCCGGTCGGCAAAGAGTCCTGCCGCCTCCTGCACCAGCGCCACAATCTTTTGTGTATCTATCATGGTCTTACACCCTGGCATGGCCCCGGGCGCAGATCACATCCACCACCTGCTCCACGTAATTGTGGCAGGTTTGCAGATTATCTGCCTCCACCATCACCCGGATAAGAGGCTCGGTGCCGGACTCCCGCACCAGAATCCGTCCGGTCTCTCCCAGCTCCTTTGCCACCTTCTCCACGGCGGCCTGAACCTCCGGGTCGCTCTGGGCCTCGGCCTTGGAGCGGACCTTCACATTTTTCAGCACCTGGGGATAGATGGTCAGCCCCTGGCACAGCTGATTCAGGGTCTTTTTCTTTGCCAGCATAACCTCCATCAGCTTCAGGCTGGTAAGGAGGCCGTCACCGGTGGTGGCGTACTTGGAGATGATGATGTGTCCCGACTGTTCCCCGCCCAGGCGGCAGCCGTTGTTCACCATGTACTCATACACATACTTGTCACCCACGGCGGTCTTGGCGTAGTCAATGCCCTTCTTGTCAAAGGCCTTGTAAAGGCCGAAGTTGGACATGACGGTGGTGACCACCGTGTTGTTGTCCAGCTGGCCCCGCTGCTTCATATAGTCCCCCAGAATGTAGAGGATATGATCGCCGGTGACCACATTGCCCTTTTCGTCCACCGCCAGGCACCGGTCGGCGTCCCCGTCGTAGGCAAAGCCCACGTCCAGGCCCTTTTCCACCACCAGCTTCTGCAAGCCCTCAATGTGGGTGGAGCCGGCGTTTTTGTTGATGTTCTCTCCGTCCGGGTCGGCGTTGATGACGTAGGTCTTGGCACCCAGGGCGTCAAATACCGCCTTGGCGATGTTCCAGGAGGCACCGTTGGCGCAGTCCAGGCCGATGCGCATTCCCTTGAAGGAGAACACCCCCAGGCTGATGAGGTAGCCGATGTACCGGTTCCGTCCGGACACATAGTCCACCGTCCGGCCTACCCGTTCCCGCCGGCCAAAAGGCAGCTCCGTCCAGGTCTTGCCGAAGAGCTCTACGCTGCCGTCCAGATAGGCTTCCACCAGAGAAATGGTCTTTTCGTCCATCTTCTCGCCGCTGCGGTTGATGAGCTTGATGCCGTTGTCGTAATAGGGGTTGTGGCTGGCGGAAATCATAATGCCGCAGTCGAAGCCGTCCACCCGGGTCACATAGGCAACAGAGGGGGTGGTGGTGACATGGAGCATATAGGCGTCCGCCCCGGAGGCGGTGAGGCCTGCCACCAGAGAGTACTCAAACATATAGCTGGAGCGGCGGGTGTCCTTGCCGATGACCACGCAGGCCGGTTCCCGGCTCCTCTCCCGGCGCTTCATCTCTCCGTAGTACCAGCCCAGGAATCTGCCGATTTTGTAGGCGTGGTCGGCGGTGAGGTTCACATTGGCCTCTCCCCGGAAGCCGTCGGTGCCAAAATACTTACCCATGGTTATTCTCCTTTTCCGGTTTTAGGGACGATCACGCCCCCGGTTTTATAGATGCTGTCCGCAGGAATCACGCCCCGGACGCAGCTCAAGGGGTAGACATTGCTGCGGCGGCCTACCACGGTGCCGGGGTTCAGCACCGAGTTGCAGCCCACCTCCACAAAGTCTCCCACCAGGGCACCCACCTTTTTCCGCCCGGTTTCCACGGGGGGCTGGGTGTGGATGACCACCAGGGACTTGTCGGACTTTACATTGGAGGTCAAAGACCCGGCGCCCATATGGGCCTTGTAGCCCAGAATGCTGTCCCCTACATAATTATAGTGGGGAACCTGCACGCCGTTGAACAAAATCACGTTTTTCAGCTCCACGGAGTTGCCCACCACGCAGTTCTCCCCCACCAGGGCAGAGCCCCGGATGAAGGCCCCGTGGCGCACCTCCGTCCCGGCGCCGATGATGCAGGGCCCTCCCAGATAGGCGGTGGGGGCTACCTTGGCGGTCTTGTGGACCCACACATGCTCCCCGGCGCAGGTGTATTCCTCCGGACTGAGGCTCTCTCCCAGCTCCAGAATCAAATCAGAAATTCCCCCCAGGGCCTCCCAGGGATAGGTGAATTTCCTCAGGTAATCCCCGGCCATGGTCTGGTTCAGGTCGTACAATTCCCCAATCGTTACCATAAACGCCCCTGCTTTCATTGAATTTGACAAATTTATCATTGAATTTGACAAGTGCATTATACCACGCCGGAAAAAGGATTGCAACCCCCACTTTTCAGCTGCCCAAATCCTGCCCATAGAGGGCCAGAGCGAACTTGTGCAGGGCCTTGTCCCGCTTTCGGTAGACGCTGGAATGCTCCACCCCCAGCTCCATACACAGCCGCTCCACACTCCCCCGCTCCGGGGAGAGGTAAAACCTCTGGAGCACCAGCTTCTCCTCCGGGGTCAGGGTCTCCAGCCCACTCCGGGTAATCTCCACCCAGTATTTTGCCTGCTCCAACGCCCAGGAAAGCTCCTGGCGGTGGGCCAGGTTGTTAAGGAGCGCATCCTCCCGGCCGCTTCCACCCCCTTTTACCGGGGTGCCGTCGGTCCGGGCTCCCCGGATGGCCCGGGCATCCACCTCCAGCCGCTTCACCTCCAAAGGAATATTCTGAAGACTGCGGCACATGGCTTCGTACTTTCGCAGCTTTTCCACCGCTTCCCCTTTCCAGTTCATAACCGTTCCTCCTTTGCTTTCACCCAAGTCTCCTTCACCCGGCAAGGGGTGGTGCACAAATCTCTGGGACACAAGCAGCCCTTGCAGGGGTCCGTGGCCAGATACCGCCGCACCGCATCCGGGTGGGAATAGGTGTTGCCCCCCACCGCCACCCCGCCGGGTCGAAAGTCCTCCCTGTCCATAACCGCCCGGGGCCAGGTGTGAATCAGGGCCCACCGGGCAAGAAACCACCGCTGCCACAGCTTGCACTGCTTGTTTTCGCAGTTCCGGGGATTGGGAACCCGGGTGCAGGTGAGGCAGGGGCTGGGATTTTTCCCTTGTCCTTTCATATCCACCGCCCCCCTCTTTCTCCGGCGCACCGCCGGCACAGCTCCCGGCGCTTCCCATAAATCTCCCGTCCGCACCGGCTGCACCACCACCGGGGCAGTGCCGCCTGGGCGTCGGGGCTGCTGCTGCCCCGCCCCACCCACACCGGCTTGCGCCGGTGAGCTGACAAATAAATCACCATGGAAAACCCTCCTTTGTACTCGTTCGTGTACTTTATGCTCCCCTATTTTAGTACTTGCTCAAGTACTTGTCAAGAGGTTTACGAACATTTGTTCGTTTTTCGGATAAACGAACAAATCTTCCCCCTCCTTTTTGTGCGCCCCGCCCAAAAAGAAAAGCCCCATGTCTCAAAAGAGACATGGGGCTCAGCGTGTCAAAAAACTTTTTGACACGCTGCCAGACTGTCAAGAAAGGCACAAAGACAAGCAAACGCCGCACGTCGGCGTACATAGGGTACGGTAGGGCGGCGTTTGCGCAGTAAGGCAAAAGCGTTGCGTAGCAACATTTTCTCGCTTTTATTGGGAGAGCCACACCTGGTTTTCCTTCCAATCCTCCAAAGAGGAAAAAAGCCCGTTTTCTTTTGCTTTTGCCGGTTTGGGACTTTATTGACAGTCTGCGCCCCATGTCTCAAAAAGAGACATGGGGCTTGGGCTCTATTTTGCCCGGCGTTTGCGGGCAAGGAGAAGAAAGTATCCCACGCAGAGCAGCAGGTTCACCAGAGCCGAGGCCGGCACCGCCAGACTGATGCGGAACATCCCCGCCCCGGGCACACGGCTGAGGACATAGGACAAAGGGATTCGGATGAGAAAAGCCGCCAGCAGACCCTGGGCCATGACGAAGGTGGTGTGCTCCCGGCCGTTAAAGTAGCCCAGGAAGCAGAAGGTAACGGAAACCATCAGATACTCAAAGGAGCTGCCCCGAAGATATTCCCGGGCGGCTTCTATCACCTGGGGGTCCCGGCTGAACAAGGAGGCAAGCCAGCCTCCGGCAAAGAAGGTCAGCAGGAACATAACCACGCCGAAGCAGAAGGAAATGCCCATGGCCTGAAACAAGGCCTTGTTTGCCCGTTCCGGCTTTCCGGCGCCCATGTTCTGAGCCACGAAGGTGGAAAGGGCGGACATGAAGGACATGGGGACGATGGCCAGGAAGATAAAGAGCTTTTCCGCAATCCCCACCCCGGCAGAGGCCGCCACCCCCAGGGTGTTGATAATGCCGGTGATAATCAGAAAGGACATATTGGTGAGAAAATCCTGCAAAGCAATGGGAGAGCCCACCTTCAGAATCCGTCCCACGGAGCCACCGCTGGAGCGGAGAATCCCCTTCACCGGGAAGGGCAGCGGGTGCCGGCGGATATAGTTCAGGGAGAAGCCCACACTGGCCGCCTGGGCCAGGATGGTAGCCAGGGCCGCACCGGAGGCGTGCATCTGGAAAACCCCCACAAACAGCAAATCCAGCACAATGTTCAGGCAGCAGGCCACCAGCACAAACAGGAAGGGAGAGCGGGAATTGCCGATGCCCCGAAAAATGCCGCTGATGCCGTTGTAGGCGGTGATGAACACGATGCCGCCGGAGCAGATGCGGATGTAGCGGATGGTCTCCCCCCGGGCAGCCTCCGGCACATTCAGGGCAGTGGCAATCTGGGGAGCCAGGAGAATCATACCCCCTGTCAGCACCGCAGCCACCAGGAAAAAGAGCTTAATCTGCCCCGCCACCACCTGACCGGCACCTTCCCGGTCCTGAGCGCCCATGGCCTTGCCCACCAGCACCGTCACGCCCATGGTCAGACCGGTAATGAGGCCGGTGAGGGTCTGCATCACCTGGCTGCCGGTGGCCACGGCGGAGCTGCTGGCGGGAGGGGAAAACTGCCCCACCACCGCCAGATCCACGCCGCCGTACAGAGCCTGCAAAAGCAGGGACAGGAGCAGCGGAATTGCAAAGGAAATGAGGGGCGGTAAAATCGGACCGGACAGAAAATCCCCGGTCTGTACCTTTTTGAAATCGCCAGACATAGAAAAATACCTCCATAAATATCCCGGGCAAAGAAAAATCGCCAACAAGCATACACTTGTTAGCGATAATGTACCAAACGAAGTACTTCCCGTACCGCCCAACCATACCATACTTTCCTCCCAATGTCAAGAAAAAGTATGGTTTTCCGGTAAAAACCTGTGAAACTGCCGGGTGCTGCGGGATTTTCGGCGGAGGCTGCCAGCTTTTGGCATCGCCCTTGACCAGGGGGTTGGGGTGTGATAAACTGATACTGGATAATGCTTTCAGGAGGTGGGTTTATGAAGAAACTTCTGGGACTTTTGCTGATTCTGGCAGCCGTGGCAGTCGTAGTTTGGAGCGTGCAGGAAGCCAATCCTGCCCCCACGGAACCCTCTGTGCCCCAAACCACGACGGAGGCTACCCAGCCCCCTACTACGAATCCCCCAACCACGGAGCCCACCACCCAGCCTCCCACGGAAACCGTCCCCCCCACCGACCCCCAGGTGGAGGCTCTGCGGCCCTTCCGGAATCTGGGAGTGTGCCGGGGACTGGACGAGGCCCACACCTTCGTGCTGTTTTTCCTGGATGACCGGAGCAGCAACTGGTCTGGGGAGGAAATCGCCGCCTTCAACGGGCTGTACTTCTACCCGGCCATGAACTTTTTGCAGACCCAGGGGGAGAACTGGGGCATGGAAGTCAACCAGGACTCCTTTACTTACAGCTCCGATGTGAACGAGGGCATGGCCTACGCCGGGGAGGTGTCCCCAGACTTTCAGGAGGGGGGCGCCGCCACGGACATCCCCGACAAAACGGCCAAGAGCCTGGGCTTTGACGACGGGTGGGATATGTACCGCTATTTGCAGGAATACACCGGCACCGACCAGGTAGCCATGCTCTTTTTCCTGAATAAGCCGGGCCGTTCCTACACCATCCGGGACCAGAACAATGACGGTCAGGAGGAGCTGGAATTTTCCGTGATTTTTGCAAGCTACCCGGGCTTCGCCACCAGCGCCACCTCCGCCACCATCGCCCACGAGCTGCTGCACCTCTTTGGGGCGGAGGACTACTATGACCCCTATGGGGACTTTCCCCAGCGGAAGATTCTGGCAGAAAGCCAGATTCCCGACGACATTATGCTGGTGACCTATTATAATGTGAAGGACAACACCTTGTCCCAAGCCACCGCCTTTACCATCGGCTGGACGGATGAGGTACCGGAGATTATGGAAAACCCGGATTGGAACCGATAAAAAGAAGGAGGAGCATCATGGATATTCGTTTTGCAAAGCCGGCGGATGTGCCGGGGATTTTGAATCTTTTGCGGCAGGTGGGACAGGTACACCACCAGGGACGGCCGGATCTGTTCCGAAACGGTGCCCAGAAATACGGCGCCTCCGGCATCCTCTCCCTGATAAACGCCCCCCAGACCCCCATTTTTGTGGCAGTGGAGGAGCGGAAGGTCCTGGGCTACTGCTTCTGCCGGATGGAGGTTTTTGACCATGACCCGGTGATGAACAACCGGGTTACCCTGTATATTGACGATCTGTGCGTGGAGGAAACCTGCCGGGGCCAGCACATCGGAGAGCAGCTCTATCACCAGGTGGAGCAGTACGCCCGCCAGCGGCGGTGCCAGGCCATTACCCTGAATGTGTGGGCATTCAACGAAAATGCCAAGGCTTTTTATGAAAAAATGGGGTTAAAACCCCTGAAAATCGGGATGGAGGCAATTTTACAGGATGCTGATTAAGAATCAGATTTACGAAGGAAGAATCGAAGACTATACCGCCCAGGGACAGGGCATCGCCAAAATCGAAGGCTGCGCCGTGTTCGTCCCCAACGCCATCCAAGGGGAGCTGTGCCGGATTCGCATTGAAAAGGTGGGCAAAACCTGGGCCTCGGGAAAGCTGACGGAGATTCTGGAAAAATCCCCCCACCGGGTAAACCGCAGCTGCCCCGTGGGGAAGCTCTGCGGCGGCTGTGAGTTCCAGCACATGGACTATGGGGCAGAGCTTTCTCTGAAAGCGGAGAGGGTTCGCCAGGCTCTCAACCGTCTGGCAGGGGAAAACCTGGAAGCTGTCCCCATCACCGGCGCTCCCAGCCTCACCGGCTACCGGAACAAGGCCATCTATCCCGTGGCAGCCCAGAAAGGCCGGGCTTACGCCGGCTTCTTCCGCTCCGGCACCCACCAGGTGGTGGAGCATCCCCACTGTGAGATTCTCCCGAAGGAAACCCAGCAGGTCAAAGACCTGGTGATGGATTATGTGAACCAATACCGGGTAACGGTGTACGACGAGGCCGCCCACAAGGGGCTTCTGCGGCATATTTTCGTCCGCCGGGGAGCGGTGTCCGGGGAGATTCTGGTGTGCCTGATTGTAAACGGCCGGAAGCTTCCCCATGTGCCGGAGTTAATCCAAAGGCTTCAAACCGTCCCCGGCTTCCGCACCCTGGTTCTGGGAGTGAATACCAAGCCGGGAAACGCCGTGCTGGGGGAGGAATTCCAGAACCTTTACGGCCCCGGGTACATGGAAGATACCCTCTGCGGCCTCACCTTCCGCCTGTCCCCCCGGTCCTTCTACCAGGTAAACCACGCCCAGGCAGAGCGGCTGTATGCCGCTGCCATCAGCCTGGGAGAAATCCAGAAAACCGACCTGGTGCTGGATCTCTACTGCGGCGTGGGCACCATCACCCTGGCCATGGCCGGAGCCGCCGGAAAAGTCATCGGCGTGGAGGTAGTGGAACAGGCGGTGGAAGACGCCCGGGAAAACGCCAAACGAAACGGCATCCAAAACGCCGAATTCTTCGCCGCCGACGCAGGCAAAGCCGCCCTGGAGCTGGAAACCCAGGGCCTCCGCCCGGACGTGGTGGTGGTAGACCCGCCCCGCAAAGGCCTGAACGCCGACGCCATCCAAGCCATCGCCAGAATGTCCCCCCGCCGCTTGGTCTACGTCTCCTGCGACCCAGCAACCCTGGCCCGGGACATCGCCCTCCTGAAAACCCACGGCTATGATCTAAAATCCGCCCAGGCCTTTGACCTGTTCCCCAGATGTGCCCATGTAGAGAGTGTGGCGTTGCTGACGAAAGCGGACAAATAAAGGTTAAAGGAGGCTGAAGATGGATATTTCCATTGTCCCCATGACAACCCAGCAGGATATGGATGGTAAGGGCTATGTGCATTGGAAGTCCTGGCAGGAAACCTATACAGGACTTGTTGACTCTACCTATATGGAGAGACTGACTCTGGAGCGGTGTGTGGAAATGGCCCACCGCTGGCCCCGGAATATTCTTGTGGCAAAGGATGGGGAGCAGGTTGTGGGCTTTGTGGGATACGGTGAAAGCGAAACGCCCCATTGGGGCGAGGTGTTTGCAATCTATGTCCTGGGGGATTATCACGGCCAAAAAATCGGCTATAAATTGATGAATGCCGCCTTTGAAAAGTTGTCAGTCTATAAAAAGATTGCTGTCTGGGTGCTGAAAGGCAACGAAAGGGCAATTCGATTTTATGAAAGATACGGTTTCCGGCTGGATGGTGCCGAGAAAGACATTACGCTGGGAACGCCCAATACAGAATTGCGGATGGTCTACACACGGCAGTAGATTGCGTCAAATTCCGGAATGTCCACATAATAGCTATAAAATTCTATTCAACGGTGGTGCTTATATGGCAATAAAAAGTGTATCCATTCGGATTGAGGAAGAAATGCTCCAGAAGCTGGGGTTTGTGGCGGATTATGAGGGGCGGTCGGTGAACAGTCATATCCTGGTGCTCATCCGGGAGAATATCCGTGGCTTTGAGCAGGCCCATGGGGAGATTGACGGCTCTATGAATCCGGCGAAGAATGTGAAGCCTACCAGGAAAAATTAGGAAGGGAGATGGGGCAATGATTACTCTGGCAGAACCCTGTGAAAAGTATCTCGCATCTTATATGGAAGCCTGCCGGGAGCATCGGGCCAATGGCGTACAGGGCTATCCCTTTTTTGATGCCGAAACCCAGGACATTTTTGAAAAGTACGAAAACTTCAGAAGCGAGCGGAATCTGCCCCCGGGATGGGTGGGTGCTCACTATTACTGGCTGGTGGATACGGACAAAACGGAATTTATCGGAGAAATCAGCATCCGCCACCGGCTCACGGAAAGTCTCAAACGCTACGGCGGCCACATTGGCTATGGGGTTCGCTTCTCCCGGTGGAATCAGGGCTTCGGCACCCGGATGCTCCGGCTGGGACTGGAAAAGGCGAAAGAATTGGGAATTTCCAAGGTTCTCATCACCTGCGATGATGACAACTGCGCCTCCGCCAAGGTGATGGAGCACAATGGCCTTACCTTGCAGGACAAGGTTATAAACACCATAGACGGCCGCACCTTTACCACCAGAAGGTATACAAAGACTCTGTAAACGTCCAATCCCCTCCCGAAAAGCTCGGGAGGGGATTTTGTCTGCCGGTTTTGGGTTGCAACCTTTGAAAAATTCGTATACAATAAAGGGAAGAACTTTACGAACCCGAAAACGGAAGGGCTCTGGGGGAGGTAGCGTATGGAAGGTTACTTGTCTATTGGAGAGGCGGCAGAAAGATGGGGTGTGTCGGAGCGGCGGATCAGCCAGTGTTGCGCCCAGGGCCTGATTCCCGGGGCGAAGCGCTTGGGCGGTGCCTGGGTCATTCCGGAAAGTGCGGACAGGCCGTCAGGAAGCCAGCCGGCGAAGCCCGGGAAAACGCCGGAGCTGTTTTCCCATCTCATGCCCCTGATGAACACCCCCTTTGCCCCGGGGCAGTGCCGGCAGGCCATTGCTGATATGAAGGCCGGCCCCAAAAAGGACATTGCCCTGGCGGAATACCACTATTTCAGCGGCCAGGCGGAGAAGGCCATGACGGAGACGGAGCGGTATCTCACGGCGAAGAACCGGGCAATCCGGCTTTCCGCCTGCTGGCTCTATGCCTTTTCCTGCCTGACCATGGGGCGGCCTGACCATGCCCGCCATGCCCTCCGGGAGATTCAAAGCACCCTGGAGTCCGGCGGCGAAGCGGAGCCTGCCCTGCGGGCGGCCCAGGCCTTTGTGGCCTTTGGGGCGGCGGTGCTGCTCCACCTGCCCCTGCCGGAGGAAATGCCCCCGGCGGAGGATTTTCTCCCCCTCCTGCCCCCGGGACTGCGGGCCTTTGCCCTGTATGTGGAAGCCCACCACCTGTATCTCAAGGGGGAGTACGGCCGCAGCGTGGGGGTGGTGGAGGCGACCCTGGCCATGGGAGCCCATGCCTACCCTATATCTGCCATCTACCTCCACCTGGTGGGTGTGATGAGCTATATGAGCCTGAAACAAACGGACCGGGCACGGGATCACCTGCTGGCGGCCTGGGAGCTGGCCCGGCCAGACGATTTGATTGAGGGCTTCGGAGAGCACCACGGCCTGCTGGGGGCCATGCTGGAGGCCACCATCAAACCGGAGTGGCCGGAGGATTTCAAGCGGATTATTGATATTACCTACCGGTTCTCCTCCGGCTGGCGCAGCGTCCACAATCCGGTCACCGGACACGATGTAGCAGACGACCTGACCACCACCGAGTTTGCCATTGCCATGCTGGCCACCCGGGGCTGGACCACCCAGGAGATTGGGGAGCACCTGAGTATCTCCGCCAACACGGTAAAAGCCCACATCTCCCAGGCCATAAAAAAGCTGAACGTAGAGAACCGGAAGTCCCTGAAAAAGCACATGCTCCGCTAATGCGGCGAGTCGCCGCGGACGATTTCGCACGGTGGCTTTCTACGATTCGTTACTTCCCTGACCCACCCGGTATCGGCGGCCTGTCCGCCGAACCTATTACCTATTCCCTCTTCCCTAAAATAGTCCGGTATCGTTACCGAGCAAAATGGGGAACGAAAACATCGGCACTGTGCACGCATTGACAGCGGCGGCACGCCGCCCCGCCCGGTATCGGCACTGCAGCCCAAAGCTCCCGGCCTGTGGGAGCTGGTACCACAGGCACCTGAGGGATTCACAGTTGGCACTTTCCCAAAAGCATAAGCCAATGTGGATACGCAAAAGCCGAAAAAATAGCTCCCTCCGGGAGGGAGCTGTCACCGCAGGTGACTGAGGGAGCAAGCGGGGGAAAAGCAATAGTTTGCTTTGGGGCGGTACCTGCTCAAGATTATCCATTCCCTATGCTGACTTTACCAGGTGCTTTGGTATCATCGGAACAGGAAACCTGGAAGTCTTGGGGAGGTACCGCCCCTGGCCGTCAAATTGGCTGCGCGCCCGCTGGCTCCCTCCGACTTGGGGCTGCGCCCCAAGCCACCTCCCTCCCGGAGGGAGGTATAAGGGGAAGCCTTCTGAAAAGTAACGATACCAGGCAGTTTTAGGGAATAGGTTCGGCGGACAGGCCTCCGATACCGGGCACTGGAGGGGCAGTAACGATTTGCAGAAGATTACCGTGGGAAATTGCCACCGGGGGCACCCCGGCGGGCGAGGCAGGGAAGTAACGAATCGTAGAAAGCCTCCGTGCGCATTGACAGCGGCGGCACGCCGCCCCTTTGGCAAGGGAGCCTTTTTTGTGCCTGTTGATTTCTTCCGGTTTCCGTAGAGAAGGCTGGGCAAAAGTTGGAAAAAAGTTTGGACTTATTGGGTAAATCCTCCAAAAAGGCATACACGCTCCCAGAAAAACGCCCTGACCCCATCACCCATTTGGGGGTCAAAATGGGTAATAGAAATTTCTCCTCCTTTCCGGTATAATGAAGTTGTATAGAGAATGGAAGTCTTGCACCCGCCTCTGGGACGCCGGTGCAAAATATCAAAACCAAAGGAGGAAAACATATGAAGAAACGACTTGTAAGCCTTCTCATGGCCCTGGCCCTGTGCCTGAGCCTCCTGCCCGCCACGGCGCTGGCGGAGGGAGCGCCGAGCGGACAGGTGCTTTATGTAGGTGTTGTAGAAATATCTTCCGCCGGTTACTGGACGACGGACAGTAATGGAAGTGTCACCCCATACACCGAGGGAGGCAAGCCGACGGACAACTATATCCATTATGACGCAGAGAACAATGTTCTGACCCTGCACAATGCCACCATTAAGAAAAGCTTACCGTATAGTACAGATCCTCCGGCTGGCAGTTACATCCTCGGCTCGGCCATTGGCGTATTCAATCAGAACGGCGATGCGGAGTTGACCATCACATTGGAGGGCACCAATACAATCGCAGAGGTCGGCAAGGGAATCTATGTGTTGGCCATTTCTACTGGCGGCGCCACCCTGACCATCACGGGCGACGGCAGTCTGGATGCCAGCGCCAGTCAGACTGGCATCTGGGTTCAGAGCAACAACGGCAATGGCGCTTTGTTTATCCAGAACGCCAAGGTTGAAGCAACGGGGACCAATACCGCCGGCCATGGTGTTAATGTGCAATCCAGCAATAGTTCGACCGCCGCTCTGACTGTGGATGGCGGCAGCCTGACTGCCAGCGGGTCTCCAGGGATTCTATATGATTCTGTCGGCAGTGGTACCGTTCCTAAAACTACGGCCTTAACCATCAGCAACAGTGCCATCGTGGACGCAAGAGGGGGTGGGATCGGTGCCGGATTGCTACAAGATCTCAAGAAAGTTTCCCCTGCTGATGACAGTGTTGGTATCGTCTTTGACGGCAACGAGGGCACCGTGTACGGCGATGTGACCTTGCAGGAAGATTTGGAGATTGCCGAGGGTGAAAACCTGACCATTGGAGAGAATGCCAGCCTCACCGTGCCGGAAGGAAAAACCCTGACCAACAACGGCACCGTGACCACTGAGGAGGGCGGTACCCTGACCAATAACGGTTCCCTGGACTGCAACCATCATTTCGGTGGGACGGCTACCTGCACCGAAAAGGCAAAGTGCGACCTCTGCGGTGCAGAATTCGGGGATTTCCTCCCCCACAGCCTGACCAAGACGGAAGCCAAAGCCCCCTCCTGCACGGAAGACGGCAACGAGGCTTACTGGACTTGCGGAACCTGCGGTAAATATTTCAGCGATGCCAACGGTGATACGGAAATTGCAAAGGATTCCTGGATTATTAGCGCAATCAATCATGATTGGAACGATGCGGTTTACACCTGGAGCGATGACGGAAGCACCTGTACCGCCACCCGTACCTGCAAACATGACAGCGATCATACCGAAACGGCCGTGGCAACGGTAACCCCCGCCCAGACCAAAGCACCCACCTGCACGGAGAACGGCGAAACCACCTATACCGCTGTCTTTGAGGCGGATTGGGCAATGACACAGACAAAAGTGCTTGCGGACATTCCCGCCACCGGACACAAACTGTCCAAGACGGAAGCCAAAGCCCCCTCCTGCACGGAGGACGGCAACGAGGCTTACTGGACTTGCGGAACCTGCGGTAAATATTTCAGCGATGCCAGCGGTGATACGGAAATTGCAAAGGATTCCTGGATTCTCAGCCCGATCGGTCATGATTGGAACGATGCAGTTTACACCTGGAGCGATGACGGAAGCACCTGCACCGCCACCCGTACCTGCAAACATGACAGCGCTCATACCGAAACAGCCACGGCAACGGTAACAGGCGCACAGACCAAAGCACCCACCTGCACGGAGAACGGCGAAACCACCTATACCGCTGTCTTTGAGGCGGATTGGGCAATGACACAGACAAAAGTGCTGGCAGACATTCCGGCCACCGGCCATAGTCTGACCAAGACGGAAGCCAAGGCACCCACCTGCACGGAGGACGGCAACCAGGCTTACTGGACCTGCGGCACCTGCGGAAAGCTCTTTGCCGATGCCGAGGGCAAAACCGAAATCACCCTGGCGGACACGGTAATTCCTGCCGCCGGACACACTCTGACCAAGACGGAAGCCAAAGCCGCAACCTGCACGGAAGCTGGCAACCAGGCTTACTGGACCTGCGGCACCTGCGGAAAGCTCTTTGCTGATGGCGAGGGCAAGACCGAAATCACCCTGGACAGCACCGTTCTTCCTGCCCTGGGGCATGACTACAAAGACGGGGTCTGCACCCGCTGCAACGGCAAGGATCCGGACTATGTGCCCCCCACGGACCCCAAGGCCCCTGCCCAGACCGGTGAAACCGGGAATCCGGTGCTGTGGATTTTCCTGATGACCCTATCCCTGGCATCCATTGCCGTGATGACTGTCCTTCGCAGACAGAAGCACCGGGCATAACCAAGATACCCAGCACCAAAAGGCGCAGGTGAAGGAATCTTCACCTGCGCCTTTCTTTTATCCCCACTGATATCTTTCAGGGCCAGCACATCTATGGAAAACAGAGCTTTTACAAAAACCGGACATCCCAAGGGATGTCCGGTTTGGTTATAGGGTTACGCCTGATAATACAGAAACAACAAGACGAATCCCACCGCCAGGAATATGCCTCCTACAATGAACAGGAAGCTGTATCCCTTCATGCGGTTTTCCCGTCTGTCCTCCACATACTCCAGATAGCTCTTCCGCCTGCCGGTGGCAGGAATGAAGGTGTGAAGCAGATGGTGAAAGGCATAGGTAATGGTATCCAGCGCCCCCAGGTTTCCCATCAGGCACATAAGGCCAATGAGCACCATAAAAATCCCAGGAAGGGAGAAGGCGTCGCACAGCACATGATACCGCTCCTGATCCGTCAGGGCATAGGCCCATCGGGGGCTGACATAGGCATAGGCCAACGCCAGACCGATTATTGCGGTAACCAGGCATTTTACCCACGCCTTGCCAATGGATTTTCTCATTGACGCAGCTCCTTCTTGTACTTCTCCTCCTCTGCATCGTTGCAGTGGACGAAGTGGCCGGGAGCAATCTCCCGGAAGGAGGGCTTGTCCTCGGTGTAATCATGCTCTGCCAGAGGATTATACACAATACGCTTTCTGGTACGCTCGTAATCCGGATCAGGCAGGGGGATTGCAGACAGCAGGCTCTTGGTGTAGGGGTGCATGGGGTTCTTGAACAGCTCGTGGGAGGAGGCCATCTCCACCATTTTGCCGAAGTACATAACGCCAATCCGGTCGGAGAAGTACTTCACCACGGACAGGTCATGGGCAACGAACAGGAGGGTCAGACCGAACTTCTCCCGCAGCTCGTTCAGAAGGTTAATTACCTGGGCCTGAACAGACACGTCCAAAGCGGACACAGGCTCGTCGGCGATAATCAGGTCCGGATTCATGATGATGCACCGGGCCACGCCGATTCTCTGCCGCTGACCGCCGGAGAACTCGTGGGGATACCGGGTTGCGTGCTCCGGCACCAGGCCTACCAGCTCCAGCATCTCAATCACCTTCTGGCGGATAACCTTCTTGTCCCGCTCGCCCTGAATCACCAGGCCCTCAGCGATGATTTCCTCAACGGTCATACGAGGGTCCAGAGAGGCGATGGGGTCCTGGAAGATCATCTGAATCTGGGTCACCAGACGGGTCTTCTTGGCCTTGCGCATCTCATTTTTATACTCAGCCTGAAGCTGGGCCTTCTCCTCGGGCTTTGCCCGGGAGAGAAGTGCCTCATACTTCCGCTTGCAGGCCTCCTGCAGGTTTGCAGAATAGGCCTTATCGCAGTTTTTCTGGTCATAAACCGCCTGCTTCATCATACCCTTTTGGTGGGCGATGGCGGCCTCCATCTCCGTCCGGAGGGCAGAGGCGTTCTCAGGGTGCAGCTTTACCGCTTCCTTGTAGTCTGCCTTGGCCTTTTCAATGGCCTCCAGGTAGGAGCGCTTGCCTGCGGCAATCCGGATTCCCTTGAAATACACATTGCCGGAAGTGATGTTGTACAGCTTGATGATGGAGCGTCCGGTGGTGGTCTTGCCGCAGCCGGACTCGCCTACCAGGCCGAAAACCTCGCCTTTGTGAATCTCAAAGCTCACATTGTCTACGGCCTTCAGCTCTCCCTTGCCCATTTTGAAGTACTGGCACAGGTTCTCCACCTTCAGGAGGACTTCTTTATTCTCCATTTGCTACGCCTCCCTTTGTCTTCATTCTTGCAATGCGGTCACGGATGGCCTTGGGGGGATCCACCTTGGGTGCATCCGGGTGGAGCAGCCAGGTTGCGGCATAGTGGGTGTCGCTGACCTGGAACATGGGGGGCTGCTTCTCAAAGTCAATCTGCATTGCATACTTGTTCCGGGCGGCAAAAGCATCGCCAACCGGGGGATAAATCATGTTGGGAGGTGTGCCGGGAATGGCCTCCAGCCGGTCATTGGTATCCAGATCCGGCATGGAGCTGAGCAGTGCCCAGGTGTAGGGATGCCGGGGATCATAGAAGATGTCATCGGCGGTGCCGATTTCCACAATCTTACCGGCGTACATTACCGCAACCCGGTCAGCCATGTTGGCAACCACGCCCAGGTCATGGGTAATGAAGATAACCGACAGCTCACGCTCCTTCTTCAGCTTGTTGATCAGCTCCAGAATCTGAGCCTGAATGGTCACGTCCAGAGCGGTGGTGGGCTCGTCACAGATCAGAATGTCCGGGTTGGCCGCCAGAGCAATGGCGATAACGATTCTCTGACGCATACCGCCGGAGAACTCGAAGGGATACTGGTTGTAACGGGTGTGAGGCTCGGGGATACCCACTTCCTCCATCAGCTTGATGGCCCGGGCCTTGGCCACCCGGCGGGTCACCTTGTCCACAACGCCGGAGGCGTTGGTCTTGAGGTAGTGAATCACTTCCCAGGTGTCCTTGGTGAAGTCCCGGTTCTGCTCTGCGCTGAGCAGCTCCTGGTAGTGGTCGCACAGCCGCTCAATCAGACCGGCAATGTTCTTCTTCACCTGCTCCAGGTCGGTGACAGCCGCAGCGGCAACTTCCCAGTCGGGGTTTTTGCCCTTGGCCACCAGCTTATCGTGCTTGGCCTGCTCCTTGCGGTGCTGCTTTTCGGCCTGGATGTTTTTCTTCCCGCCCCGGAAGTAGGTCTCCAGGTCAGCCTTCAGGCTGGGGGCAAAGGTATAAATCAGGCTGTCCTTCACGATGGCCAGGGGATCAATGGTTTCGTGAACCGCCTTCACCATCACCCGGTAAGCCTCCTTGCAGGCCTTGGGCTCCAGCTTCTCCTGGGTAAATACAGGGGCGTTGTCCTGGAGAACCTTCACGGCCTCGCCCATCTTCTCAGTAGCCTTGTGGGCGGTGTAAGCCAGCGCCTTGGAGGCTTGGGCTACAAAGCCGTCCATGAACTCCCGGTTCATGTAATCCCGCAGGTAGTTGTTCAGCTCCGGCACCGACATATCGGGCAGGGGCTTGTTGGCATAGGTCATATAGTAACCCATAGCGAAGAAGTCGGGGACAGGCTTGGTGACTGCCTCCTGGAGAATCTCCTGAATCCGGTAAAGGCTCTGAAGAATCTCCTTGTAGTCCTCTTTCTTCTTGGCAGCAGTCAGCTGGCTGGGCAGCTGGCCGGCCAGACGGGTGATTTCCTCCCCCTTGTCGCTGACCACATAGGGGTTCACGGACTGCTTGGCCTCCGTGGAAACATCCCGCACCCGGTTTACTCCGGACTTGAGGGCATTTTTCTCCATCTCAAAGGTCAGGTCCCGGATGGTAGACAGGGCATCATCCGCAGCCTGCTTTGCAGTATTGTAAGCAGACTCCAGCTCAATGTGCTTGAACTCAAACTTATCAAAATTCTTGCACAGCTGGGAAAGCTCCTGGGCTTTGCTGGTGTCTCCGCCGGCCTGGGCGGCAATCATGGCGTGGTTCAAAGCCTTCAGGTAAGTGTTGAACAGACGGCGGCTCTCCCGCTGACGGGCCTTGCCCTTCAGCAGCATCGCTTCGGTGAGCTGCTTGCCGATCTTTACAATGGGGTTCAGGCTGGACATAGGGTCCTGGAAGATCATAGCAATCTTGTCGCCGCGAATCTTGTGGAAAGCCTCCTCATTGATTTTCAGCAGATCCTGGCCATCATAGATAATCTGGCCGGCTTCCGTAACGGCGTTGCCCGCCTGGATACCCAGGATAGCCCGGGAGGTCACAGACTTACCGGAGCCGGACTCACCCACGATGGCCAGAGTCTCGCCCTTGGCCAGATCAAAACTGATGTCGCGGACTGCATGCACCATACCGTTGGCAGTACGGAAGGAAATCCGCAGGTCTTTTACAGACAGCTTATTCTCCATTAGTCCTCAACTCCTCTCGTAGACGGATTGAATGCATCCCGCAGACCGTTGCCGAAAAGATTGAAGGAGATCATCAAAAGTCCCAGGAACAAGCTGGGCCACAGCATGGTGTGAGGGGCGGTAGTCACATTGGCATTGCCCTGGCTCAGCAGGGTGCCGATGGTGGTGCCGGCGAAGGCAGACAGGTCCACAATGCCCAGGTAGGACAGGGTGGTCTCCTGACGGATAACGCTGGGGATAATCAAGGCACAGCTGGTAATGATGGTGCCGATGGCATTGGGGAAGATATGCCGGAACATCAGCCGGAAGTCAGAGGCGCCCAGGGTACGGGCAGCGGTGACAAACTCCTGACTCTTGAACCGGTAGAACTGCTTCCGGGTCAGAGCGGCCATGCCTATCCAGCCGATAAGCACGAAGGCGAAGGCAAAGGAACCTACCACGCCCACTTTTCGTGCCAAATGCAGCTGGAACAGGGAGGTAACCACAATAAAGGGCACACCGCTGAGGATGTCCACAACACGGTCCATAATCATATCCACCATGCCGCCGTAGTAACCCTGAATGGCACCGTAGAAAGCGCCGATGGTCAGGTTAATGATGGAAACCAGGATGGCGAACAGCAGAGAGAACCGGGCACCCACGGCCACAGCGGTGAACAGGTCCTGACCCATGGTGTTGGTACCGAAGATGAAGCTGGGCTCGTGACCGTTCAGATACTGGTAGTAGTTGTAGTAGCACACACGGGCCTGAACAGCGCCGGACTTGGCAACGGAGTAGATATAGCTGCCGTCGTCGCCCTCAATCCGCAAGGAGTTGTAGGGTGCGCCCTCAATATCCTTGTTGGTGGAGTACATGGGCACCAGCTCGCCGTTATCGTCCAGAACTGCTGCGCCCTTGCTGTCCACCTGATACCAAATGTTGGGGTTGTCGCTGATATCGGAAATATCCTTGGGCTCTACATAGGGGTAGATGACCTGGATGCCGGTCTCATTCTGCCAGGCCTGAATCTTCTCAAATTCTGCATAGGAGAATACCCGGTAAACCACACCAATTTCATAGTAGCGGTTCACTTCCAGATCGTAGGTCTTCCGCTCTACCATCTGGCCACGGTACTTCACATAGGTGGTATGCTCACCCACCACCCCCAGCACCGGATTGTAGCCGGTTTCCTCGGCGATGCCCTTCCAGTAGTTCATGGAAACATCGTTCTGGCTGTCGTGAACCTTGGCACCGTCCAGAATGCCCCAGCCCTTTTCCGCAATGGAGGGTACATAAGCCGGATAATTGATATACAGCGGGTCCTTCTGATAAATGCTGTAAGGTGTCAGCATGGGTCCGAACAAGGAGAACAGAATCAAAAACAGCAGAATCCAGGCTGCCACCACAGAGGACTTATTCTTACTGAACCGAAGCATGGCATCGGCAAAAAAGCTCCGGGACTTGGTTTCCAGCTTGGAATCGTGGAGCTGTGCCCCCATCTGGACAAAGGCAAACTTTTCCTGGGGGATCTTTTCAAAGTTGTTATTTTTCATTTCTTAGACCCCATTCTGATACGCGGATCGATAAAGCCGTAGCTGATATCAATCACAAGTGCGGATGCCAGACCGATTGCCGTGTAGAAGCAGGTGCTGAGCATAAAAATCGGATAGTCCTGGGCGTTGATGGCATTGATGGTCAGGCCGCCCACGCCGGGGATGGAGAAAATCTTCTCAATAATCAGACTGCCGGCCAGAATGCCAATGAACTCGCCGAAGATAGCGGGAATGACCACCACGAAGCAGTTCCGCAGGGCATGGCGGACAGTGGCCTGTCCCTTGGTCAGACCCTTGGTACGAGCCAGAAGCATGAACTCACTGGTGAGCACCTCCGTCAGCTCCGCACGGGTAGTACGGGTAAAGCTGGCAATTACGGCAAAAGACAAGCTGAAGACTGCCGGCATCATACTCCATATCATAGATGGGCTGAACCAGTCCGTACCGGCTTTCATCAGGAAGGGGAACCACCCCAGTTTGTAACACAGCAAATACTGAATCACAAAGGCATACACAAAGCTGGGAACGGATATGACCACCATGGTAAGGGTGGAAATGGTATAGTCAATCCAGGTATTGCGCTTCAGGGCCGCAAACACACCCAGGGCCACGCCCAGAGGAATGCTGATTACCACAGCGAAGGCGTTGACAATCATGGTGGCAGGGAGCTTCTGGAGGAAAATGGTCAGAACATCCTGACCCAGATACAGCTTTTCGCTGACGCCCCAGTCGAAGGAAGTAAACAGGTTCCGCAGGAAAATACCGAACTGAACCAGATATGGTTTGTTATAACCCAGGGCCTCACGCCGCACTTCTACAACGATGGTGTGGGGATCTCCCGGAGGCAGGGGAACCGGGGGCAGCATACGAATCAACACAAAGCACATGAAGGTGATGATAAAAAACACCAGCAGCATGTACAGGATTCTCTGCAAAGTATACTTTAGCATAACACACTCTCCTTGGGGATTATTTCTCTCTTGTCAAGAAGTGTCCTCCTTGGCAAAGTATTTCACCATAGCCTGCAATAACTGCGATGGTTTCCCAGCGCAGTCATCCTCAATTCTAACTAAAAGGAATGGGCTCGACCCTTTCGGGGATCGCCATCCTAAAAACGGTCAAGACCGCCCCTAACAATCCCAAAAAGACAATGGTGAATAAATACGCAGATGTAGCAGGGGGGTTAACCCCCTGCTACATAGAATTTGTTTTCAGCCAGCCAGCGAAGAATTAGTACTTCAGCTCGCCGCCCTGCTCCTTAACATAGGAAGCCCACTCAGCATCGTCGTAGTTGTACTTCAGATACTGGATGCCGCCGCGCTCCAGCAGGCCGTTGTAGTCATCGACTACATAGTAAGCCTTCTGGGTCAGCAGGAACATGCTGCCGTCCTGCAGCATGGGCAGGTAGTCGTAGGTACCCAGGATTGTGCCTTCGAAGGCAGCCAGAATCTGTACACGGGTCTCCACATCCACCTGGCCGTCGCCGAAGTTGTAGTCAACGCCGTCCACATTCACCACAACACCGTTCAGGGCATCGGACCACTCAGTCAGGTTCATGGTCAGATCCTTGCCGTCGATGTTGATGGTCAGCTCATGCTGGTTGGGGTTGAACCACTTGGCATCGTAAGCACGGCTGGGGTTCACATACAGGTCGGTCAGACCGAAGGGATTCATACGGGCACCGGTCCAGCCAGCCAGAACGGTGTCGGACATACCCTCACGGATCTTGTTGGACCAGTCGTTGCCGTAGGGAGCAGACTTCACGAACTGAATCTTGCCAGCGTAGGGAGTGCCCTCGGTGGCCTCGTTCATCTTCTCGTTGAGGTAGTCGATGGTCTTGGTCATGAAGTCGGAGTCCTCGGACATGCAGTACTCGATGGTAACGGTCTGATCGCAGATGCCGTCGCCGTCCTTGTCGGTTACATAACCGGCTTCCAGAGCCTCCTTGAAGGCCTCAGCGAACAGCTCCTTAGCCAGCTCGGGATCGTAACCGGTGATGGAGTCCACAGCAGCATCCAGGTCAGCATACTTGGAGGTGTCTACGCCGTAGAAGTCACACAGAACCTGCTTGGCGGCGTCGGTCTCACGGTAGGTAGCACCGGAGGCGGGATCATAGATGTAGGTATTGCCGATGATGGCGTAAGCGCCGGAACGGGCGGGGCTGACGGTAGCAGCGAACAGCTCTCTGTCGTAGGAAACGGCAATAGCCTTCCGGAAGCTCTGCAGAGTCATGGACTCCAGGTCGGTGGTAGCCTGATCGAAGCTGGCGTCCTTCTCACGCTTGCCGATGGACTCCTTGTGACCGTTCAGGATCAGGAAGAAGATGGTATCGGCGGGGGAGCTGTAGCAGTACTCGGAGTTCCGGTAGGTAGCCATATCCTCAGCCTGCAGGCCGTAGGTCATCAGCTGGCCCTTCAGGAACATCATCTTATTGGTACCGGCCTCGGTAACCTTCTGGGTGTCGATCTCGGTGGTCTGGTACATGGTGTACTCCTTGCCATCGGTGGGATCGGTGTAAACATGCTGACCGTCGGTCCAGCCGTACCAGGCATCGTTCTTCACGAAGTGCATGGCCTTGTCGGCCTGATAGGAGCTCATCTTGTAGGGGCCGTAGGAGCAGGTGGTCTCCAGGCTGGTGTTGTAGTTGCAGGACCAAACGCCCTCAGTCTCCTTGATGCAGGAGTCGTACAGGTCGGTCTTTACCAGCCAGTTGCTGGACAGAGCGTACAGCAGGTAGAAGCCGGACAGGGACTTCTCCAGAACCAGGGTGATCTCGTACTCGTCGCTGGCGAAGCAGCCAACCAGGGAGTCATAGGTGGAGGCGTAGTCCTCGTTGTAGTTGTCGTTGTTCAGAGCCTGGTACAGGGGGTTGGAGCCATCGGCAAAGTAGGAAGCGTAGTCGGTAATCAGCATCTTGCCGGAGAAAGCGTCATCCATGTTCTCGCCGTAGACGGTCTCATCGTTGACGGAAACATACTGGGGAAGCGCATTGCCCTCAGCGTCGGTGTACTCAGAAGAAGCATTCCAGAATGCGTATACATCGATGTAAACATCCTTGCCCTCAGCCATCAGAGCCTCAGCATCGGCGTAAGCCAGCTTCTCGTACAGGGTCTGGGTCAGGGAGTAGTAGTACTGCTCAGCGCCCACGATGGACAGATCGGCAGAGCCGAAGTAGTCAGCAGCCCGGTAGTTCAGCAGGCGGGGATCCAGCAGGCGCTTCATGGACTCCACATAGTCCACAGCCTTGATGGGGGTGCCGTCGTCGAAGGTGGCATTGGGGTTCAGCTTGATGGTGTAAGCAAAACCGGAGGTAGCGGACTCGGGGATGCCGAACTCAGGATGGGAGGCCTTGATTTCCTCGGTCACATCCACAGGCTCCTCGGCAGCCATCTCAGGAATAACTGCATAGGTGGTGAAGGGCTCAAATCCCTCTACCGGATGGTGCTCATCGTTGAACACGAAGGAGTACAGACCGGAAGCGATGTAGTTCTGGGGATAGGCATCATCATTGGTCTGGTAGGAATGGGGATTCCAGTTGGTGGCCAGAGAGACCACGGAATCCGTGTAGGTGTACTTTCCAGCTTCGGCGCCCTGGGTGGTTTCGGTGCCGGAATCGCTGGGTGCTGTGGTGTCGTCCGTGCCCTGAGGCTTGGCGCAAGCGGCCATACTCAGAACCAGAGCAGCAGCCAGCAGCAATGCAAGCAGCTTTTTCATTTTCTTTTCCTCCATTTTCATAATATATACACAGCAGGTTATCTTTATGCTGTTGTATACCGGAATAGAACCGCTCAAAGAAGAATTGTCCGGGAAAAACCACTTTTCCATTCCCTTTGTCCGCCAGTTGTATACATTTTTGGCCTTTCAACAATTTCCTTTGATATTTTCAGAATATACCA
>DVFK01000088.1 GCA_018713285.1 Candidatus Faecousia excrementigallinarum | reverse complement strand
CAAGAAAGTACGGCCCCGCTGGCAAGCGCTTGCAGAAAACCGATTGGAGAAGAGACTCAAAGGTTATAACCGGGTGTCGATAACCACCAGCAAGTACTACCCTACAGCAAACCGTCAGTTTGCCCCCCGCTGGCTCCCTCAGTCACCTGCGGTGACAGCTCCCTCCCGGAGGGAGCTATGGGGCTTGTACTTTGCCACATTGGCTTGTTGCTTTTGTGGAGGTGTCGACTGTGAATCCCTCAGTCACGCCTCCGGCGTGCCAGCTCCCTTTGGCAAGGGAGCCTTTGGCTGCACCGCCGTTAATGGGTGCAAAAATACCCCGGTTCCCAGGGGGGAACCGGGGCGGTGGGGTATGGGGTTATCGGTGCTGCCCCAGGAAGAACAGGGCCAGGGTGCCGGGGCCGGAGTGGGAGCCGATGACGGCGCCGGTGTAGTAGATGAGCACATCCTTCACGCCGCACTTCTCCTTCACCTGGGCTTCCAGATACCTGGCGTCCTCCATGCAGTCGCCGTGGCAGATGAACACCGTGTCATTCTCCCCGGGAAGGGCCAGCTCCTGCATCTTCTTCACCAGAGCGTCGATGGAGGCCTTCCGTCCCCGGGCTTTGCTTACGGAAATCAGGTGGCCTTCGTCGTCCATGTGCAGAACCGGCTTAATCTGCATCATGGTGCCAAGGAGCGCCGTGGCGGCGCTGATTCTGCCGCCCCGCTTCAGGTACATCAGGTCGTCCACCGTGAACCAGTGGCACAGGTGGAATTTATTTTCCTCGCACCAGTCCCGCAGCTCCTCCAGGGACAGACCCTTTTCCTTCTGCTTGCAGGCGTAGTACACCAGAAGTCCCTGGCCCAAAGAGGCGGAGCGGGTGTCCACCACATAGATTTTCCGCTGGGGGAAGGCCTCTGCCAGTTCCCCGGCGGCAATCACCGCACTCTGGTAGGTGGTGCTAAGACCGGAGGAGAAGGCCAGCACCAGCACATCCTCCCCAGCTTCCAGAATGGGGCGGATGATGCTCTCCCAATCCTGGGGATTGGCAGCGGCGGTGGTGGCGGCTTCTCCGGAGCGCAGTCCGGCATACAGCTCCTTGAGCCAGCTTTCCGTGTAGTGGGTGTGGGTTTCGTTTTTATAGTTCACACTCAGGGGAACGGCGGTCAGCCCCAACTGGGCGTACATCTCCTGGGGGAAGTCGCAGCTGGTATCGGTGACAATACGGTAAGACATAGGCACATCTCCTTAAAAATAATCTTTACATCCCTATTCCGAAAAGGTATAATGGGCTTTATGCAATCATACTCTGTCAGGGGCAGGATTGTCAACCTACTGGAAAGGAACACAGCCCTATCCCCTGTAGAACCCGGACTCTACCTGTGGTAGAGCCGGTATTTTCTTTGGTTTGGAGGAAAAAACCATGACAAAGCTCCTGCTTCGTCTGTTTGTAAAGGATTACAGCCAAAAGGACAACCCCCAGGTTCGCACCCGGGTGGGGAAGCTCTCCGGGGCTGTGGGCATTTTCTGCAACCTGCTTCTGTGTGCAGGAAAGCTCATTGCCGGAACCCTCTCCGGCTCTGTGGCCATCACCGCCGACGCCGTGAACAACCTGTCCGATGCCAGCAGCTCCATTGTCACATTGGTGGGCTTCCGGCTGGCAGAGCGGCCGGCGGACGAGGATCACCCCTACGGCCATGCCCGGTTTGAGTATCTGTCCGGTCTGGCGGTGGCGGCGCTGATTATCCTCATCGGCTTTGAGCTGGCCAAGACCTCCCTGGATAAAATCCTTCATCCGGCGGCGGTGGACTTCTCCCTGCCGGTGGCTCTGGTGCTTATCGGTTCCGTGGCCGTGAAGCTGTGGATGATGCTCTTTAACCGGAAGCTGGGAAAGTACATAAACTCCGGCACCTTGCTTGCCACCGCTGCGGACAGCCGCAACGATGTGATTACCACCTCCGCCGTCCTGGCTGCCGGGGTTGCCCAGTGGCTGACCCAGTGGCAGATTGACGGCTACATGGGTCTTTTGGTGGCCCTTTTCATCCTTTACAGCGGAGCCGGTATCGCCAAGGACACCATCAGTCCCCTGCTGGGAGAGGCTGCCAGCCCGGAGCTGCGGCAGACCATTGTGAATCTGGTAGGCAGTGACCCCTGGGTGCTGGGCTACCATGATCTGATGGTCCACGATTACGGCCCCGGTCAGCGGTTTGCCAGCCTCCACGTGGAGATGGACAGCAGCCGGGAGCCCCTGGCCTGCCACGAGCGGATTGACAACCTGGAGCGGCGGTGCCTCCAGGAGCACAATGTCCACCTGGTGATTCACTACGATCCAGTGGTGGTGGGAGACCCCCGGGTGGATGGCCTGCAAAAGCAGGTGCAGAACATTCTCACGGAGATTGATTCCCGCCTGTCCATCCACGATTTCCGGGTGGTATTCGGCAACGACCACACCAATGTGATTTTCGACATGGAAGTGCCTGCCTCCCTGAAAGGCCAGGAAAAAAACCTGAAAAAGCAGGTGGAGCAGGGGTTAAGACAGGCAAACGGGGAAACCTATTATGCAGTCATTACCTTTGACCAGGGCGCTTTTCAATGAGAGCGCTTCCCCAGCCACAGCCGGGGAAAGCTGCCGATCAGCAGGCAGCTCCACAGAAACAGGCTTAAAAACCAGTACTGACTGCAAAACATGGGGGCGGACACCAGCATGAGAAGCTCCGTCAGCACCGTTCCCACCTGGGCGGAAGCGTTTACCGACAGGATGCTGGCAATGAGGAAAATGAGGGTCAGCACCAGGGAGCACAGGCAGATGACCCGCAGGCGCAGAAGCCCCTTTTTGTCCCCGGCCTTTACTGCATCGGAAAGAAGCAGCACTCCCGGCACAAAGAACAAAAGGCTGATTGCTACCAGCACAGCCTTGCCAAAGCCCTCCGGCTCTGCGATGGTGCCCAGTCCTACGCACAGGATATACAGGCAGCCCCAGGAAGCATACAAGATTTTTTCACGCATACAATGGTTACTCCTTTGGGAAGATACCCCTTATTTTACCGGAAAAACCGCCTTTTGGCAAGGGGAATATCTGGCAGAAAAAAAGCTGGACAGTCCGGGATTATCCTGATATAATATGGTAATAAATGATAGAAAGGGGCGTATTTCCCCATGAAATGTCCATTTTGCGGCGACCTGGACAGCAAGGTCATCGACTCCCGCCATTCCGATGACGGTCTGAGCATCCGCCGGCGCCGGGAGTGTCTTGGCTGTCAGCGCAGGTTTACCACCTACGAGAGTGTGGAAGTGCTGCCCATTATTGTGGTGAAGCGGGACGGTTCCCGCCAGGCCTTCGACCGGAACAAGATTCTCAACTCCATGGTCCGGGCCTTCGACAAGCGGAAGGTGGAGATTTCCGAACTGGAGCGGATTGCCACAGAGATTGAACAGGCTTTGCAGAACACCCTGGAGCGGGAGGTCAGCACCGACCGGATTGGTGAGATGGTCATGGCACGGATTAAGCCATTGGACGAGGTGGCCTACATCCGCTTCGCCTCCGTGTACCGCCGGTTTCAGGATGTGGGAAGTTTCATCCACGAAATCAATCAATTCCTGGAGGAAAAATAAGGAGATAACCGTTTATGGACAAGCTTTTGTCTTTGTTTGACAATTTTGACCTGGCAAAGCTTCTGCCGGATCTGCAAAAGGTATTTTCCGACATCCGCACCTGGGCCGGGCTTCTGGTGCTCATTGGACCTCTGGTGCTGCTGGGCGTGGGACTGTACTATATGTTCCTCACCCCCCGGGAGGCTAACCACCGCACCGGCTTCCGCACCCCCTTCGGCATGGGCAGCGTCTCCGCCTGGCGGTTTACCCAGCGGATTGCAGGCCTGGCCTATGCCGGTCTGGGACTGATTCTGCTGATTGTCATGCTGATCTGGAAGGCCACCTGGAGCGGGCTGGATATTCTTCCCTATGTGACCAAGGCGGCAGTGGCCCTGATTGTCCAGGGGGTGCTGGTGGCACTGGCTTGGCTGGGCCTCAACATCGTCCCGGCAATATTCTTCAAATGGAACGGCGACCCCCGGCGGGAGCTGCCGGAGCGGAAAATGCCTGCGGTTCCCCGGCAGAAAAAAATCCGGCCGGTGCAGCCGGAACAGCCGGAGGAAATCCCGGAGGAAGAGGTTTTTGATGAAAATGCCTATTTTCAGGAGGACCCCCCTGGGGAGCAGCCCCCTATGGAATAAAAACTATCCCCGGAAGGCCTGGCCTTCCGGGGGTTTTCTGACGAAAAGAGCTAATTTACGAACATAAATTTCCGCTTTTTGAAATAGGTAAGGTTCGCCAGGAAAAATATCGCGCTACCGACAGTGCCTAAAATCATACTTGTCACCAAGGTGGCAGAGAAAATTGCCTCCTTCACAATCAGCATGGTGGCGAAACAATAAATAAGGCTGATGATTACATCCGCTACATACAGCCCCAGCAGCCACTGGGGCGCTGTTTTCCGGAAGCCTGCCAGCATTTGCCGGACAAACAGACGGGCGGCAGCCATCACCAGGTATACTGCGCCCATCATAATAGACAGGGTCTTCAGCCCCGGGAACAGCCTGTATATCGCCTCATAATTATCCCCGTAGGCACTGCCGCTGAGAAGCTGAAAGCCATTTATGAGTAAGCCCAGGGCGTTCAGGAACAAAATCACATAAATCAGAGCCTTGTACCATTTCATGGGATAAGAATCCGCCAGGATCTCCGGGGAAATCTTCTCGTCCGGGGGTGGGAGGCTGCCGTCAGCACATAGCTGCACCGCACCGCACTTGGGGCAGAACCGGGCACCCTCCTGCAGGATATCGCCGCATTGTTGGCATTTCATACAGATACCTCCTTTTGCAGATTGTGGGGAAAATACTTCTATATTCAGTATACTGCCCAAGGATTCCCTTGTAAAGACTGGGGACGAAAAAACAAAATATTCAGCGTTTGCTACAGTTTTTCTCCATGTTTTTGTGCTAATTGTCCCCTTCAAACAGGGTGTCCACCGTGGCAAAGCGATAGCCCATCTCCTCCCACCGGGTCAGAAGCTCATCCAAAATGGCGGCATTGGTGGCGGAGGTGGAGTGGAGCAGAACAATGGCCCCGTTGTGGGTCCTGGGAAGGAGTTTCCCGAAGGCCTGGCCCCGGCTGGGCTGGGCGTTGTTGTTCCAGTCCTGGTAGGCAAGACTCCAGAACACCGTGTGATACCCCAGCTCCCGGGCCATTTTCAGATTTTCCTCGCTGTAGATTCCCTGGGGCGGCCGGTAGAGCTTGCAAAGGGGCTGGCCGGTAATCTCCTGGTACAGCTGGGCCATATCCTCCAGCTCCCGGGCAAAGGCGTCCCGGCTCTGGAGCTTGCTCATATCCGGGTGGTTCATGGTGTGATTGCCCACAATATGCCCTTCTGACGCCATCCGCCGCACCAGATCCGGGTTCCGTTCCAGATAGTCCCCCACCAGGAAAAAGGTAGCCTGAACCTGGTGCTTTTTCAGGGTGTCCAGAATTTTTGACGTACAGCCGTTTTCATACCCGGCGTCAAAGGTGAGATACAGGACCTTTTCCTCCGGGTCGCCCATGTATACGGCATCGAATTGGGACAGCTGGGCGGAGCTGGCATTGCCGGCAGGGGGCTCCCCTTCTCCGTCAAATTTCAGACCCCAGGAGCCGGTCTCCAGGGTTGCCGGCTGCCACAGCTGCAGAACCAGCACCCCCAGAAGCACTGCCCCCAGGAAAATACATAGCCATGATCGTTTGCGCATAATACCCCTCCTGTCATGGACAATCTATGTGGGGGGAAGGGAAACTATGTCCCAGCCGGGATAGCATTTGGTGATTTCTCCGAAAACTGGTATATTTAACTAAATTTTTAACTTAATTTTTCTTGCCAGCATAGGAAAAAGGGCATATCCTACAAATTTGTTGTTCAATCTTTACAAATCAGGAAACTTGTGCTATGCTACCTATGGTTGATGTTGTGCATCAACCACAAATGCTAAGGAGGAAAACGAAACATGAAGAAAATCATTGCATTGCTCCTTGCTCTGGTAATGGTGCTGGCCATGGCTGCCTGCGCACCTTCCAACCAGGGTGAGACCACTAAGGCTCCTGAGGGCACCGACGGGACCACCCAGGGCAGCCAGGGCGGCTCCGACCTGAAGGTGTCCGTGTTCTGGTACGACGAGTCCGACGCATACCTCAGCACCGTTCGTTCCGCTCTGAATGCCGAGCTGGACAAGCTGGGCGTACAGCATGACGACCAGTTCGCTGGCAACAACCAGTCCACCCAGACCGACCAGATCCGTACCGCTGTTACCGGCGGCTCCAATCTGCTGGTTGTGAACGTGGTTACCTCCGGTTCTCCCGACGTTGCTGAGGAGATCCTGAAGATCGCCGGCGACATCCCCGTTATCTTCTTCAACCGTGCCATCGGCACCGAGGGCAAGGACGTTCCCGTTCTGGAGGCTCACTCCAATGCTTGCTTCATCGGTACTGACGCTCCCGAGGCCGGCCACCTGCAGGGCCAGATGATCGGCAATTACCTGAAGGAGCACTACGACGAGGTTGACGTCAACGGCGACGGCGTTATCTCCTACGCTCTGTTCAAGGGCGACGAGTCCAACATCGAGGCTATCTACCGTACCCAGTACGCTGTTGAGGACGCCAACAAGGTTCTGGCCGAGGCTGGCAAGAAGCCCCTGCAGTACTTCGACCCCAACAGCGCTTCCGGTTACCAGGTTGACCTGAACGGCCAGTGGTCCGCCCAGGCTGCCAAGGATTACATGGACACCAACTTCATCACCTACAACGAGGCCGCCGGCAACATGATCGAGCTGGTCATCTGCAACAACGACGGCATGGCTCAGGGCGCTATCGCTTCCCTGCAGGCTCAGAACTACAACCTGCCTGGTAAGCACGTGGTTCCCGTGTTCGGCGTTGACGCCATCGACGCTGCCATCCAGCTGATCGCTGACGGCGCCATGACCGGTACCGTTAAGCAGGACGCCGAGGGTATGGCTGCCGCTATCGCCGGCACTGTCGCTTCCCTGAAGGAAGGCAAGACTCCTGTTGAGGCTCTGGCTGCTCAGAAGGACGATCGGTTCTCCGTTGCTACCGACTGCACTTCCAAGCTGTACGTTGCTTACGCTCCCTACACTGGCGAATAAGCATTAGAAAAAATATCCGGGCAGCTGTCGTTCCGGCGGCAGCTGCCCCATTTTCGGAAACGGATTCCGTCCTTTTTTAAGGACGGTTGCTTGCCGTTTTCGCTGCCGGAAGACAAACCGCGACCAATGTAGAAGGAGGAACGCACTATGCCAAAGGATGTTCTACTGAAAATGGTAGACATTACAAAGACTTTCCCAGGCGTAAAAGCCCTGGACCATGTTTCTCTGGAGGTAAAGGCAGGCACCGTACACGCCCTTATGGGTGAAAACGGCGCAGGAAAATCCACCTTGATGAAGTGCCTCTTCGGTATTTACAACAAGGATGAGGGTCACATTTACCTGGAAGGCAAGGAAGTCAATTTCAAAAGCAGTAAAGAAGCCCTGGATAACGGGGTGGCCATGGTTCACCAGGAGCTGAACCAGGCGCTGAAGCGTTCGGTGATGGACAACATCTGGCTGGGTCGTTACCCCAAGATGATGGGCATTGCCGTCAACGAAAAGAAGATGTATAAAGACACCAAGGCAATTTTTGATGAGCTGGGCATCGACGTGGACCCCAAGCGCATCATGAGCACCATGCCCGTTTCCCAGCGGCAGATGGTGGAAATTGCCAAGGCTGTTTCCTATAACTCCAAAGTCATCGTCTTTGACGAGCCCACCTCCTCCCTCACGGAAGAAGAAGTGGAGCACCTGTTCCGGATTATCAATATGCTCCGGGACCGGGGCGTGGGCATCATCTACATCTCCCACAAGATGGCGGAAATCAAGCGGATTTCCGATGAAATCACCGTCATGCGTGACGGCACCTGGGTTGCCACCCGGCCTGCCGCCGAGCTGGAGATGGGACAGATTATCAAGCTGATGGTAGGCCGTGAGCTCACCAATCAGTTCCCTCCCAAGACCAATAAGCCGGGAGATGTCTACCTGAAGGTAGAGGGTCTCACCGGTATGTATAACCAGCTGAAGGACGTGTCCTTTGTGGCACGCCGGGGCGAGGTTCTGGGCCTGGCCGGTCTGGACAGCTCCGGCCGTACCGAGACCCTGGAGAGCATTTTCGGTGTCCGTACCCGGAAGGAAGGCACCATCACCCTGGACGGCAAGGTTTGTAAGAATCGCAACGCCGGGGAGTCCATCAAAAACGGCTTTGCCCTGCTGACGGAAGAACGCCGGGCCACCGGTATCTTCGGGGTGCTGAACATCCGGGAAAATACGGTTATCTCCAGCCTGAAGCGGCATAAGCGGCTGGGTCTGTATCTGAGCGACAAGTCCCAGAAGAAGGATACCCAGTACTACATCGATGCCCTGCGCACCAAGACTCCCACCCAGGAGACCAAAATCCGCAGCCTGTCCGGTGGTAACCAGCAGAAGGTGATTATTGCCCGCTGGCTGCTGACGGAGCCGGAGGTGCTGCTGCTGGACGAGCCCACCCGTGGTATCGACGTGGGCGCCAAGTACGAGATTTATCAGTTGATTCTGGATTTGGCTCTGTCAGGAAAGACCGTTATCATGGTTTCTTCCGAAATGCCGGAGCTGCTGGGCGTCTGTGACCGGATTGTGGTCATGTCCGGCGGCCGGGTAGCCGGCGAGGTAGATACGGCCAACACCAGCCAGGAAGAGATCATGACCCTGGCCGCCAAGTATGTATAAGGAGGATACAATTTTATGGGAAATCCCGTAGCAAATCTCCGTAGAAGAGCGGATGAATTCAAAACACTCAGCCCCAAGGATAAGCGCCGCCGTGTGGTGGACGGCATTCTGAACAATGCCCTGTATATCCTGATGCTGATTTTCGTCATCTACACGGCCACCCAGCGGGAGCAGTTCGTCACCCTGAGCTCTCTGGCTAACCTCATTACCCAGGTGGCTGCCTACCTGCCCATGGCTCTGGGTATTGCAGGCTGTATCGTTCTGACCGGTACCGACCTGTCTGCCGGCCGTGTCCAGGGCTTGACTGCCGGCGTGTCCGCTGCCTTCCTGCAGCGTTTTGACCTCACCCGGAAAATGTTCCCCAACCTGCCGGAAGCCAGCGTGGGCTGGATTCTTGCCACCCTGCTGATTGCTCTGGCCATCGGCGCCCTCGTGGGTCTGGTCAACGGCTTCTTCGTTGCCAAGTTCAATCTGCACCCCTTCATCGTAACCCTGTCCACCCAGCTGATTACCTACGGCATCATCCTGTGGTTCTTCGCTCTGGGCGGCAACAACGGTCAGCCCATCACCGGCCTGTCCGACACCTACCGCGACGCTGTGGGCGGTGCTATGTTCTCCGTGGACAATACCCCCATTCCCCGATATGTGCTCTACGCCATTTTGCTGACAGCCCTTATGTGGTTCATCTGGAACAAGACCACCTTCGGCAAGAATATGTTTGCCGTGGGCTCCAACGCCGAAGCTGCCAAGGTTTCCGGTGTTAACGTGTTCCTGACCACCATGCTGGTACATACCCTGGCTGGTGTCCTCTACGGCTACTCCGGTTTTGTGGAGGCCGTCCGCAGCGGTTCTGCTGCCGCAGCTACCGGCCTGAACGCCGAGTGTGACGCCATCGCAGCCTGTGTTATCGGCGGTGTTTCCTTCGTCGGTGGTACCGGTAAGATCAGCGGCATCATCCTGGGTGTGGTCATCCTCCGGATTATCTTCATCGCCCTGACCATGCTGGGCGTGAGCTCCTCCTCCCTGTATATCATCAAGGGCGCCATCATCCTCTGCGCCTGCGCTCTGGATATGCGGAAGTACATGGTCAAGAAGTAATGGACCAGCAAGACCTTACCCCTCAGCAGGAGCCTTCTCCCCAGGAGGAGAATGTTCCCAAGTTCCGGGGACTTTACCGCCATGTGAAAATCTCGGTAAAGGCGCTGGACATCATTATCGTGTCATGTATTGCGGTGATTATCATTACCGTAGCCATCAATCTCCTGAATCCGGGCTACACCGTGACCTTCAATTCTCTGGGAGGCACGGATGTGGCTGCCGTGGAGTGTCAGTACGGCGATTTGCTGACGGATGTGGAACCCCCCACCCGGGAGGGCTACACCTTCGGCGGCTGGTTCCGGGATGCGGGGTGTATCAATCCCTGGAATCTGGAAACGGACACGGTGTCAGAAAGCCTGACCCTGTATGCCCTGTGGATTCCCCAGGAGCCCCAATAACGGCATAACGTAAATCCCGGCAGAAAGCTATCCCATGATAGCTCTTCTGCCGGGGTTTTCTCTTTCCGGGATAACACAGAAAGCCCCCTGGTAACGACCAGGGGGCTTTGCAAGATGGATTACACCGCTTCTTTGACAATGACGTAGCCTTCCACCAGATTGGCAGATTCCAGCTGGCCTTCAATGGCTACCGTCCGGTCCATCAGGTCGGTGAGAATGACCACACCGTCCTGACAGTCAATTTTCATCACGTTCTTCATGGCGACGGTCTCCGGCGCCATCCGATTTTTGTAAACAGTGGAAAGACACATAGGGGTTACTCCTTACTTCTCTTCCAGGCTGGACAGCACGGCGGTGAGCCGCAGGTTGCCCTTCTCAAAGTCGGAAACCGCAGCCATCACCTGCTCGTAAGCCATATGATTGCCGATTTTCTCCAGCTGGTTTGCCAGCTCTGCCAGCTCCCGGGCATGGGCGGCATTGTGACTGGCCATGTACTTCATCAGGGCGGTCAGCTCCTCCATGGGGGTGTGGGCGCACTGGGAGGCACAGCCCTCGCAGGACCCGGCACAGCCGTGGTCGTGGTCATGGGGATGCTCGTGGGGATGGACATGGTCATGCTCATGAGGGTGCTCATGGGGATGGGTGTGCTCGTGGGTATGGGGATGGGTGTGGGGCACACCGTCGTGGGTATGCTCATGGGTGTGCTCGTGGACATGAGGATGCTCGTGCTCCGGACCGCCGGCCACGTGCTCGTGATCTATATGCATAGGGATCTCTCCTTTTTTCGTAATTTACTCCCAGGGAGTTCCCTTCCATTATAGCCATATCCCCCAAAAAAGTCAAATAAATTCCGGGGCTGCCAGGCAGCCCCGGAAAGTGGGTTTATTTGGCAGGTTCCACTTCGGAAACCTGGAAGGACAGAACCTCACCGGTCTTGTCCTTGCATACGATGGTGGCTTTTCCCACCAGGGTCAGCACATCGTCCTTGGAAGCGGGGGTCTTGGAGTAGCCGTGAATCTCCGCAAGACCGTAAGTGGAGTTGGGATCTTCTGCCCTGGCTTCGGCAATCTTGGCGTCCAGAGCCTCCTTGTCCAGGGTGTAAACCAGCACATTGTAGGTGGTTTCACCGGCAAAGAACTTCTTGTGAGCGCTTTCCACGATGCACACGGTGTTCTCATCCTGCCACAGCTCCGTGCGGTCGTCCACATGGTCGGTCATGGTGCAGTTGACGGTGTAGCGCTCCTGGGGGGTGAAGTCCTTGGAGATGGAGTTGTTGCTGTAATAGTAGTACAGGTAGCCAATAACGCTGGCAGCACCCACCACGAACAGGCACACCATCAGCACAATCTGCTTGCCCCGGATTTTCAACCCCTCGCCCTTGTCGTAGAGCATTCCATTCCGGTACAGGATGGGAGCCAGGAGGGAGAGGAAGAGGGTCAGCAGGACAGATTCGATGGGGAACATGAACAAGTTCTTCAGGATGTGGGGAATCTGGAACATCATATAAGACTTGCCCAGGACCATCTTGTAGTACAGCAGCATCAGAGGTGCATTGAGCAGGATGTTGATAAACAGGTCAATGCAGAAGCGGCTGAGAATCACCCGGGTGGGAGTGAGCTTGACCCGGTACAGAAGCAATGCAAAAATCAGACCGCCGCCGATTTCCGTCAGAATGAAAGGGAAGAAATAGGCACCGTTGGGGGCCAAAATGCAGCCTAAGGTGTCGGTGATGATGGCAGAGAGAATGGCGACCACCGGTCCAAAGACCATGGCGCTGAGGGCATTGATGAAAAATGCAGTGTTGATGCGGACATTGGGGGGGAACACAGGGATGTAGACATTCTTCATGGCCACCCGGAGGGCAATCATCAGGGCGGTGAAGACCAGGATTCGCACATCCTTCAGCTCCATGGCGGCGTCACGCCAGTAGGCCTTGGAGAAGGGGTGGGGGTAGAGTGTGGGGTTTTTTTGTAGTCTTGGCATAAAATATCCTCCTTTATTATTGGGCAAAGGCATGATAACTGCCGCTGTCAAAGAAAAAACCCTGGGCGCAAAGCGCACAGGGAGTGATGACAGGATCTCCGGCAGGCAGCAAGGAATCGTGGACCTTTCGCCCCACCGAGTATCGTTGCTTCATAAAGGAGGGTTCCCCTATATGGCGCAGCGGGTGCGGAATCCCTATCGCAGACACAGTCCTTCGTCTGCCAGACAACTCCCCATTTTGGCAGCACTTTACGCAGGGTTTCCTACTCTGTTCCCCATAATGATACACGAAACGCCCCAAAAAGTAAAGCAGGAATTTACAAATTTTTCATTTTTATTTTTCATCTGGGCTTTTGTGGATTTTGATGAAAAATATTCCAAAACACTTTGATTTGCTATTGCTTTTTGTGGGATATTCCATTATAATAAAAGAAAAATGGCAGGAGGGGCGTGTATTTGGGAGAATTGCTTGCGGTTTTGTCCGGCAAGGGCGGTACGGGCAAAACTTCCGTGTGCGCCGCCCTGGCCTGTGCCCTGGCAGAGGATGGCAAAAAGGTGCTGTGCATTGACTGCGATGTGGGCCTGCGGAACCTGGACATTGCCCTGGGACTGTCTGCCTATGAGGCGTTGTCCTTTCAGGATGTGTGCACCGGAGGCTATACCCTGGAGGAGGCTCTGCCCCACCCGGTTTTTGGGACCCTGCGCTTTCTCACGGCGCCGGTGAGCTGCACCGCAGCGGATGTGGATGGAGGAAGCTTCCAAAAGCTTCTGCACCAGGCCCGTCAGTCCTTTGACTACGTGTTTCTGGATGCCCCTGCCGGAATCGAAGCCGGCTTCTCTCTGGCAGCCCGGTTTGCCGACCGGATTCTGCTGGTCACCGGGCCGGACCCTGCCGCTGTCCGGGATGCTGCCCGGGCCGGTCAGGTGCTGGAAACCATGGGAAAAACCAGCGTCCGGCTGATTGTCAACCGCATCACAAGGAAAATCGGCAGCCGATTGCACCTGACGGTGGACGACATTATGGATACCGCCGGACTGCCCCTCATCGGCGTTGTGCCGGAGGACCCCCAGGTCACCTTGGCAGCTGCCCAGGGACGGCCCCTGATTGGAGCCTCCCGAAAGGGAGCAGCAGCGGCCTGCCGCCGGATTGCCCGCCGTTTACAGGGCATTCCCCAGCCCATCCCCCGCCGGGGTTTTTAGAAGGTTCCCCGTGCAGAAGGGTCATATAGAATAGACGATAAGGAGTAAATGCCATGAACATTGCATTTTTGGCCCACGACAAGAAAAAAGAGCTGATGGTGCAGTTCTGCACCGCTTATAAGAGCATCCTCATGAAGCACAACCTCTATGCCACCGCCACCACCGGGCGGCTGATTGCGGACAATACGGGACTGCCCATCACTTTGCTGCTTTCCCATAAGCAGGGCGGTCACCAGCAGATCAATGCCCGGATTGCCTACAACGAAATCGACCTGGTGCTGCTGTTCACCGATCCCAATACCAACGACCCCTGGGAGGACAGCCAGATGATTGAGACCATCCGGCACTGCGACCGGAACAATGTCCCCATCGCCACCAACCTGGGTACGGCGGAAATTGCCATCATGGGCCTGCAGCGGGGCAACCTGGACTGGCGGGAAATGGTCCACGCCAAAAGACGCTGAAAAAAACCTGTGGCTGCCCTTACCGGGGCAGCCATACTTGAGTAAAGGAAAAGGATAGATATGGAAAGAATCAAACCCCGCACCCTCTCCGGCTTCATGGAGCTGCTTCCCGACAAGCAGATTCAGATGGAGCGGATTATGGGTGTTCTCAAAGACACTTACAGCCGCTACGGCTTCGCCCCCCTGGACACCCCCGCCATTGAGGATGCCCAGATTCTTTTGGCCAAGGGCGGCGGCGAGACGGAAAAGCAGATTTACCGCTTCCAGAAGGGGGACAGCGACCTGGCCCTCCGGTTCGACTTGACCGTGCCCCTGGCAAAGTATGTGGCTCTCCACTACAACGACCTGGCCTTCCCCTTCCGCCGGTACCAGATCAGCAAGGTATACCGGGGGGAACGGGCGCAGCGGGGTCGGTTCCGGGAGTTTTACCAGGCGGACATCGACATCATCGGAGACGGCAAGCTGGACATTCTCAATGAGGCGGAAATTCCCGCCATCATCTACCAGGTGTTCCGGGGCTTTGGCCTGACCCGGTTCCAGATTCGGGTGAACAACCGGAAAATCCTCAACGGCTTTTACGATATGCTGGGCCTTTCCGAAAAGAGCGGCGACATTATGCGCACCGTGGACAAGCTGGATAAAATCGGCAAAGAAAAGGTCGGGGAAATCCTCCGGGAGGACTGCGGCCTGACCCAGGAGGAGACGGAGCAGATTCTGGACTTTATGGCCATTTCCGGCACCAATGAGCAGGTGCTTTCTGCCCTTTCCGGCTATCGGGGCAGAAACGAGATGTTCGACCAGGGCCTTACAGAGCTGGAGGCCGTCACCCGGAACCTGGCTGCCTTTGGGGTGCCCCAGGAGAACTTTGGGGTAGACCTGACCATCGCCCGGGGCCTGGACTACTACACCGGCACGGTGTACGAAACCACCCTCCTGGACCACCCGGAGATTGGCTCTGTCTGCTCCGGCGGACGGTACGACAACCTGGCAGGCTACTACATCGATAAGGCTCTGCCCGGTGTGGGTATCTCCATCGGCCTGACCCGGCTTTTCTATGTGCTGGATGAGCAGGGCCTGCTGAACGACAAACTGCCCACCGCTCCGGCAGACGCTTTGGTGCTGCCCATGACCGCTGACCCGGCGCCTGCCATTGCTTTGGCTCAGAGCCTCCGGGAGGAGGGGCTGCGGGTGCAGCTTTACGGAGAGCAGAAGAAGTTCAAGCAGAAGATGACCTACGCCGACAAGCTGGGGGTTCCCTTCGTGGTGCTGCTGGGTGAGGACGAAATCGCCCAGGGCAAGTGCTCCGTGAAGAACATGACTACCGGCGAGCAGGTGACGGTGACGGCTGACGAAGCGGCCCGGCTGATAAAAACGACGCTGGACACCCGGGAGCCCCTGATTCTGGAGAAGTAAGATGGAAGAAAAATTCCGAAAAGCCTGGGAGCGCTGCCGCCGGGAGGCGGAAGCCCTGGGGGTGCGGATTCGCCCTATAGAGGCCGATGCCCTGGCCCAGGCCCGGCGGATTCTCTCCGGTCACCGGCCCAGCGACGGCTTTCACCAGCTGGAAAAGCTGGGGCGGCTGGACCTGTCTTTGGAGGCTCTGGCGGTGAGCAGACGCTTTACCGCCCTCTTTGACGACACCCAGGCCAATCACGCTTTGGAGCTTCTCATGGAAGCGGGTTACTTTGGATAAATGCCACCGGAGGGGAAATTTCCCCTCCGGTATTTTATTTATGCGGATGTTAGGAAATCTTGGCTTGAAGAAAAGTCTCCCAAACCCTTTTAGAATAGGAAGCATCATAGGCCCAAAAGATAAATTCCGTTATCATTTTCTGCGGTTTTCAACCAATCCAGTAATACTTGGAAATCTGCGGGCTTTTCCTCTGCTAACGCCTTGGCAATGCGTGCGGTTTGTTCCGGTGTGTAGTAATTCACGCCGTAACAATCAACCACTCCTCTTTCGCCGTTTTGGTAGCAGCCGTCACGGAATATCTTTCCGTATAGAGCATAAAACCCTTCCATATCGTCTATGTATACATAAAGAGAATCGTTTTTCCAATGGGTAATCGTCTCGATGGACAGGATTTTCTCCAATTTGGTACCGGGCTTCTGTCTGCATTTCTGCAACTCCATAAAGGCGGACCCACCGAATTTTCTTCGTTCATCCTGTGAAGCAAACGTATGAAACAGCATGGTTACCTCCCTGCATCCGCATTGGAATATGGTACACGCCTTATTGTATCACGGTTATGGGGGTTTTTCATTATCCTTTTTGTAATGCAGGAAAGAAGAAACCAGGCACATCCGCCAACCGTCACAAAATACCGCTTCATCCGTTTTGGCAGTAGGCACAGAATCAGAATAAACCCAGTGCTTTTCGGGGAAACTTCCCAGAAAAAACCCTGTTGCCAAGGGGTCTCCCCTTTGGTATAATGGCAGAAAAATCCAACATAAAGGAGATGGCCTACCATGAAGAAACTGCTTTTGACGGTGGTGCTGGCCCTGTGCCTCACCGCCTGCGCCGGACAGGAGACTACGGAAGCCACCCAACCGGAGACCACCCAGCCGGAGACGACCCAGACGGAAGCCTCCCAGACGGAAACCACCCAGCCCGCCGAAACGGCCCAGCCGGGAATTCTCTCTGCCTTTACTGCCCAGGATTTGCAGGGCAATGCTGTGAACCAGGAGATTCTCAAGGGCAAGAAGCTCACCATGGTGAACGTGTGGGCAACCTTCTGCGGCCCCTGTATCAATGAAATGCCGGATTTGGGGGCGCTGGCCCAGGAATATGCCGACAAGGGCGTGCAGATTGTGGGGCTTTTGTCCGATGCCAATGCCTCTGACGGCTCCGTATCTGCCAGCCAGGTGGAGCTGGCCCAGGAGATTGTGGACGCCACCGGGGCAAACTACCTGCACATCATTCCCGGTGGGGATATGATGGGCCTTCTGTATCAGATTACCTCTGTGCCTACCACCTTCTTTGTGGACGAGACCGGCAAGCAGGTGGGCACCGCCTATGTGGGCGCCAAGGACAAGGACGCCTGGGCTGCCATTATCGACCAGATGCTGGAGGAAGTGGCATGAACTTCCTGAAAAAAAACGCCCCGGCCCTGACATTGCTGGCGATCGCCGCCCTGTTTCTGGTGGTGGGCGTCTGGCGGGAGGAGACGGAACAGGTGTTCCGGAAGGCGGTCAATATCTGCATGGAGTGTATCGGACTTGGTTAAAAAAATAAGAAAACACCTGCGGACGATTGTGCAGGTGGGATTTACCGCCGTGACCAACGGCTACATGATCGGCTTTGCCAAGGGCAACATCTACAAAGGCCCCATGAAGAAGGTGTGCCTGCCGGGGCTGAACTGCTATTCCTGCCCCGGTGCCCTGGGGTCCTGCCCGGTGGGGGCGTTTCAGGCGGTGGTCACCAGCCGGAACCTGAATTTTTCCTACTATGTGGTGGGGTTTCTTATCCTGTTTGGGGCCTTTTTGGGGCGGTTTGTCTGCGGCTGGCTGTGTCCTTTCGGCCTGGTGCAGGATTTGCTCCACAAGATTCCCTTCCCCAAAAAGCTGAAAAAGCTCCCCGGGGACCGGTACTTAAAATGGCTGAAATACGGCATTCTGGTGGGGTTTGTGATTGTGCTGCCCCTCACCGTTCTGGACGTGGTGGGGCAGGGACAGCCCTGGTTCTGTAAGTACATCTGTCCCTCCGGCACTTTGCTGGGGGGCATTCCCCTGATTGCCGCCAACCCCATGCTCCGCTCTGCCCTGTCCTGGCTCTTTGCCTGGAAGGTGGGAATCCTGGTGGTGCTGCTTCTGCTGTCTGTGGTGGTGTACCGGCCTTTCTGCCGGTATGTGTGCCCTCTGGGGGCGGTGTATGGGCTGTTTAATCCCATTGCCCTGTACCGGTATCAGGTGGATGAAACCGCCTGTACCCACTGCGGAGCCTGTCAGAAGGCCTGCCCCATGGACATCCCGGTGGAGAAAACCCCCAACAGCCCCGAGTGTATCCGCTGTGGGAAGTGCCGCAGTGCTTGCCCCCATGGGGCCATCCGCCTGAAAAACGGAGGCAGGAAAAAATGCAGCTGACCTACATTGCCCAGCGCTCCGGACGGCTGTCCTCCTTTCTCCGGGAGGAGATGGAGATGTCCGCCGGGCTGATGAACCGGCTGAAATGGCAGGATAAGCTTTATGTCAACGGCGTTCCCCAACATACGGACTACCCTGTGGCCCCGGGGGATGTGATTACCGTGCCATTGGAGGAGCCGGAGCCTCAGTACCCTGCTCAGGAGGGGAGCCTTACCATCCTTTATGAGGACGAGCACATTCTGGCGGTGGATAAGCCGGCGGGGATGCTGATTCACCCCTCCCGGAGCCAGTTTACGGACACCCTGGCAAACTTTGTGGCGGGGTATTACCAAAAAACCGGGCAGGCAGCGGCCTTTCACCCGGTGACACGGCTGGACCGGGACACCTTCGGGGTGGTGCTCCTGGGGAAAAATTCCCACATTCACGCATTGCTTTCCCAGAATCCCCTGGAAAAGACCTATGAAGCTCTGGTGTACGGAGCGCCGCCCCGGGAAGAAGGGGTGATTGACGCCCCCATCGCCCGGCGGCCCCTTCCCAGCCTTCTGCGGCAGGTAGCCCCGGAGGGCAAGCCCTCCCTGACCCGGTACAGGGTGTTGTCCCGGCAGGAAAAAACAGCGGTGCTGGCCCTTACCCCGGTCACCGGCAGAACCCACCAGCTTCGGGTCCACTGCGCCTACATGGGCTTTCCCATTGTGGGCGACCCGCAGTACGGAAGCATGGAAAGCCAGGTCTTTTCCCGGGAAATGGGAGCTGCAACCCAGCTCCTGTGCGCCAAAATCCTCCGTTTTTCCCATCCCATCACCAAAAACCCGGTGGAAATTGTTTCCACCTATACCATCCCATAAACAGACGAAAAGGCCCCGGTGCATACACCGGGGCCTTTTCGTAGGTAAGGGGGGCTTTTGGTCTGGGCATCCACTTCTACCTGGTGACGATACCGGATTTTTAGGGAATAGGGAAGAGGGAATATGTAATAGGTTCGGCGGCAGGTCGCCGATACCGGGCGGGTCAGGGAAGTGACGATTACAGACAAGCTTGGCGCGAAATAGTCAGCGGGCACTGCCCGCAGGCTCCCTTGCCAAAGGGAGCTGGCACGCCGGAGGCGTGACTGAGGGATCGCACAGAAGGCACTTTCCTAAAGTACAAACCAATGTGGACACCTGCCACCTTGCGGAATCCCCCCGGTTTTGCCAGAGGCAAAACCACCCCCCTTTGGCAAGGGGGGCTTTGGCTTGTGCTTCTATTTTACCCGGCAACGATACCGGGGCGGGGCAGGGAAGAAAAATGTGGGCGTGGCTTTGGCCACGCCCACGGAAGGGGATTACATATCGAAGGGTTCCATGCTCAGCACGGGATGGCCCACGCTGCCCAGGAATTCCATCAGCTGCTCGGGATCGTCGGTGCAGACGGTCTCATCGGCAATCATGTCGGTGAAGTTGTCCACGCCGTACAGCTCCTTGGCGGTAGCATCCAGACGCTCCCGCACCTGGTCTTTCAGCTCCTTGGGCATCCAGACGATACGGCCGGGGCCGCCTTCCGCCTTGATGAACTTCTTGGAGGAGATGAACTGCTTGCCGTGGCCCATGAAGCCGGGGGTCTGAACGCCGCCGCCGGTCATGGAAGCCATCTCGGAGAAGCTCATGCCCAGGGGGGTCACGCCGGCGTGCTCACGGCAGGTGATGACAACGCCCATGGAGCAGGGCTCCACGCCGCAGATACACTCGAAGCAGCCGCAGGAGGTCATGGGATCCTGGAACAGGGAGTACAGGGTCACGTGCTCCAGAGCGCCGTGGGAGTACTTCTGCACAGCCTCATCCACATCCTCGAAGCGGCCCAGGTTCTCGTCGATGCAGCGATCCTTGGGCACAATCTGGCAGGGACCGGTGGGATCCAGCTCATTGGTGGCCTTGGCATCCAGCCAGGACACGGCACCGCACAGACCCAGACGCTCGGGGGTAACGATACATACGTGGCTGGGGGAGAAGGCCTGGCACAGGATGCAGGTGTAGTACTTGTCCACGGACTCGTCGGTCATGGACTTCAGGCGGTCGTCACGCTTGGAGAACACCTCGTTGGCCTTTGCCCGCAGCTCCTTGTTCTTCTCGGCGTCCACCACGATGGTGACGGCACACTTGTCCACCACAGCCTCGAACTCGTTCTTCAGCTTGGCGTACAGCACCTCGCCCAGGTGACGGAACTTGAAGCCTGCCTCGAAGTCAGCCTTGTTGATACGGATACGGATCATGTCACGCTGACCGGTGTGCATCACACCCTCGATGCAGTTGAGCCAGGAGTGGAACTTACGCTCCATAACGGACTCGAAGTCGGGCTGCATATTCTTGCCTGCCACCTCTACGGTGTAGGACAGGGAAATCTTGGAACCCACGGGAATCTCGTCGATTTCCGGACCCACAACGGTAATCTTGTGGTCTTCCACCTCGGCAGGCTCTCTGGTCTGCACCAGCTCGAAGCAGTCCACACGGGAGCCGTCCACTTCCACCTGCATATCGCCCCGGCGGATGATCTCACCCTCGAAGGCGGAGGCGAAGGACACGGGAATGTCAATCTTGGTAATCTTGATCTTGATGTCCCGGGCTTCCAGAGAGGTGGCGTTCCACTTGGAAACATCCAGCTGCTGAATCAGGCTCTTGGGCACCTTGAACATATTCTCGGTCTCGTTGGAGATAACGGGGAAGCCCAGAGCGATGGCACCGGCGCCGCAGGCCACGATCACATCGTCCAGAGGCTTGAAGGCGTTGACGAAGGCGGGCACACGCTCCATGGTGTACTTCATCAGGTTAGCAGCATCGCCGGGGACGATGTTGCCGAAAATCAGGGCAGCCCGGAGAGCCACGGACACCACATGGATGACGGAAGTCACATCCTTGCCCAGGGGCACCACACGGACATTGTCGCCGGTCTTGTAGTTCTTCTCAGCCAGCTGATCAATGACGCCGCCCACCAGGGTCACCAGGATACCCTGAGCCTGGTAGCTCTTCACCAGCTCCACGGCCTCGTCAGCGCTGGGAGCGGAGCCCAGGATGACAGCAACGCCGGGGATGTCGCCGGTAACCAGGGGCACACCCAGGTTCCGGACGAAGGCGTCGGAGATGTGGCCGTAGCAGGGAGCCTCGTAGGGAGTGGCTCCATTGATGTACTTCAGAGCCTCGATGAACTCGGCGCACAGAGCGGTAGCCACGCCGGACATGAAAGCGTCATGGAGCCGGTTCTCCCGGGTCATGAGGGACTTAATCACATCCAGGGCAGCCTTCATCTCTGCCAGGGTGGTGACCTTCACGCCGGTAACAGCATAGTAGCAGGGCAGAGCATAAGCAGTCTCCGGGAAGGCGACAGCCTGGCCCTCGCCGTACTGGGCGATTGCGTTATCCACGGCGGCTACGGTGAGGCCGTAAACGGCATCGTTACCGCCAAAAACTCTATCGAAAAGTGTCACGGTTTTTCCTCCTATCGTTCATCACGATCTAATATTGCTTTGATTTTCCGAATTTCCTCTATGGCCGTGGGGCTGAAATCGTAGGGGGATTTCCCCTGCCGGTCCGCATCGATAATCTGGGGATTGTAGTGAATCACGCCCAGAAAATCCTCCGCCGGGATGGCGCTGCGGACAAAGTCCTCGTCCTGCTGGTCCCGAACCTTGTTGGCCACCACCCGCACCTGCTTCACCCCTAAGTCGGAGGCCAGGCGCTTGACGTTGTGGTAGGTCTGGACGGAACGGGCACCGGGCTCAATGACCACGATAAACTGGTCCATGTTGGCGGCGGTGCCTCTTCCCAGGTGCTCAAGACCTGCCTCCATGTCCATAATCACCACATCGTTTTTCCGATAGGTGAGGTTGGAGAGGATGGCCTTGAGCATCACGTGCTCGGGACAGACACAGCCGCTGCCGCCCACGTCCACCGTGCCCATCACCAGTAGCTTCACCCCGTTGATGTCCTTGGAGAAGGTCTCGGGGATGTCGTCCACATAGGGATTGAGCTTGAAGAACTTGTTGGCGGCGTTGGCACCGGTGCGCTCCTCCACCAGGGTGCGCATTTTGGAGATGGGGACGATGGCGTCCACTTCCTCCTGGGAAAGGCCCAGGGCCAGTCCCAGATTGGCGTCCGGGTCCACATCCGCAGCCAGGACGGTGCGGCCCTCGTCGGCATAGAGTCTTGCCAGGGTAGAGGACAGTGTGGTTTTGCCCACACCGCCCTTACCGGTAATGGCTACTTTCATGGAAAAAGACCTCGCTTAGATGCCCAGAGCGGCACGCTTGTCCTCGATGCACTGAATCATCTTGTCGCCCAGGCTCTCGATGTTGGTATCCACCACGAACTTGGCTTCCACCCACTTGTTGATGCCGTTCTCGCCCTGGAGCAGCTCGGTGACTTCGGAAGAGCCCTTGGAGAAGGGCTCCACACCCAGGAAGGTTTCCAGGCCGGTGGCAACCACGTAGTTACCGATGGAAACGGCCTTCTCGGACATCCACTCGGGAGCGCAGCCTACCACAGGCAGCTTGGAGATGGGAATGCCGGAATCCTTGGACAGCTGGGCTGCCAGAATCAGCATACGGGAGATATCCACGCAGGAGCCCATGTGCAGCACAGGAGGAATGTTAGCCAGCTCGCAAACACGCTTCAGACCGTCGCCGCAGTACTCCTTGGCCTTCACAGGATCCATGAGGCCTGCCTTGGCAGCAGCCTGGGCGGAGCAGCCGGAGACAATCAGGATGATGTCGTTTTCCAGCATCTTCTTCATCAGGCCGATGTGGGCGGAGTCGGGACGAACCTTGGGGTTGTTGCAGCCGACCATAGCCACAGCGCCCCGGAGAACACCGGAGGTGATGCACTCCAGCAGGGGCTTGGTGGTGCCGAACTCGTCCACCTGGGAGTTGGCAACGCCGTCCAGAACCTTCACAATGGCCTCCACAGAGTAGCCCACCCGGGCGTTCTGCTTCTGGTTGGGGATGTTCACCAGCTCGGGGTTCCGGTTCTTGAAGTTCTCAATGGCCATCTTCACGATTGCCTTGGCGTTCTCTCCGGCGGTCTCAGCGTTGAACTGAATGAACTCGGAGTCCGGCATACGGGCAATGGGAGAGGTGGTGATGAACTTGGTATGGAAGCACTTGGACAGGGGTCCCAGGGCGGGGAAGATGCACTGCACGTCCACAACGATGGCTTCGCAGGCACCGGTCAGGACCACGTTCTCCTGGTTCAGGAAGTTACCGGCCATGGGGATGCCGTGACGCATAGCTACCTCATTGGAGGTGCAGCACACGCCGGAAACGGTGATGCCCTTGGCGCCCATGCTCTTGGCGTAGGCAATCATCTCCGGATCGTTGGCGTAATGTACCACCATCTCAGACAGGGAGGGGTCATGGCCGTGAACAACGATGTTTACATTGTCCTTCTCCATAACGCCGATGTTGGCGGTGGTGTCAATGGGCTTGGGAGTGCCGAAGAGCACATCGGAGAACTCGGTGCCCATCATGGAGCCGCCCCAGCCATCGGACAGGCCGCAGCGCAGAGCCTGACGAATCAGAGCCTCGGACAAAGAGGAGCAGCCCATATGGGTCATGTGCATGGCGGTGGACACTTCCCGGTCGATGGCCCGGGGCTCGATGCCGGCGTCATGCCACAGCTTCTGGGTGTGCTCGGGAGCCCGCTCCAGGAAGCGCTGGGTGCCGAAGGGCTTGCCGTACTCCAGCAGAGCCAGCTCGGCAATCTCGTGAGCCAGGTCGTAAATGTCCTTGCCCTCGGTCTCCACGCCCCACTCCTTGGCGATGCGGATCAGCTTCTCCGGGTCCTTGACCTGGTAGTTGCCGCCTTCCTTGGCCTGGTGCAGGGTGTGGCAGATCTCTCTGCCGTGGTCAGAGTGGGTTGCGGAGCCGCCGGCGGTGAAGCGCAGGTAGTTCCGGGCTACGATGCCGTGGACATCACAGCCGCAGATGCCTCTGGGGCTCTTGGGGGTAATGCGGCAGGGGCCCATGGAGCAAATCCGGCAGCAGGTGCCGGCTTCGCCGAAGCCGCAATGGGGGGTCTGGTTCTTGACTCGCTGCTGCCAGGAGTCAGCGCCCACCTTTTTGCCGTTTTCCAGCAGTGCATTGGTGGCAGCTTCCATCTCCTCAACAGTCGTTAAAGATGCCCAATCCTTCAATGTGATTTCCTCCTAAATACAAATTTCTGTACCCATACGCACCCGCATGGGCACATAGTGTATCAGCCTTATTCTACCCTCCAAAGGCCAGAAAGTCAATTGTGGATTTCCCCACAAATCGGCAGGAAAAGCCCAACCCCCATGGGGGGATTTTTGCCGTTTTGCCAAAGCCGCCCCAACTATTGACTTTTGTCCCGGATTCAGTATAATAAAACTATAAAATCAGGTACTCTGGTGCCGAAAGGAAGCGGAAAGCATATGACATATCACATCCGTGTGGCAGGGCTGGAGCGGGACCTGCCCATTTGTCCTGTAAGTGAAACACTCTCCATCGCCGGGTTTGTTATCTTCGGAGACCAGGAGCTGACGGTGGCCTGTGCCCGGGAACTGTTGAAAAAGGCTCCTCCCTACGACTACCTCATCACCGCCGAGGCCAAGGGCATTCCTCTGGCTCACGAGATGGCACGGCAGGCCGGGGACGCCAAGTATTTCCTGGCCCGAAAAGCCCCCAAGCTGTATATGACCGGGGTGTTCCAGTCCTCCGTCAAGTCCATCACCACGGAAAAGGAGCAGACTCTGTACTTAGATACCGCCGATGCTGACCTGATGAAGGGCAAGCGGATTCTCATTGTGGACGATGTGATTTCCACCGGTGAGAGCCTTCAGGCGCTGGAGCAGCTGGTGGACAAGGCTGGCGGCATCATCGCCGGCAGAATGGCAATCCTTGCCGAGGGCGACGCCCAGGACCGGGAGGACCTCATCTACCTGGAAAAGCTCCCCCTCTTCCACCCCGACGGAACGGAGATTTCCGCTTAACATCATAAAAAAGCAGGAGAGAAAAACTCTCCTGCTTTTTTTGTTGGAATACACAAAGGGAGCGGACCGGATTTGGGCAATGGGGGCAAAAAATGTAAAAATCTCCTAATTGCGATTCGATATAAAAATATCTATAATAATATATAGATTTGCCTGTCCCCTTGGGGGCTGTCAGAAGAAAATGAAGGAGGAAATGTATGAGTCGATTGGAGTTTTATTCCACCAGCGGTTCCCAGGCTGTGGTGGAATCTTTGTACCGGGACCTGGAACATCGGATTGTTGCCAGTCCTCCCGGCCTGTGCCCCGTGGATCTGGCGGCGGCTTTCCTGAAAATGTGCCATGCCCAGACCTGCGGCAAGTGCGTACCCTGCCGGATTGGTCTGCGGCAGCTGGAACTTCTCATTGAGGATGTGCTGGAAGGCCGGGCTACCATGGAGACTTTGACCATGATTGAGCGCACCGCCCAGGTCATCAGCGACAGCGCCGACTGCGCCATTGGCTACGAGGCTGCCAACATGGTGCTCAAGGGCATCAAAGGCTTCCGGGACGACTATGTTTCCCATGTGAAAACCGGCCGCTGCCTGTGCAATCTGGACCAGCCGGTGCCCTGTGTCGCCCAATGTCCTGCGGGGGTGGATATCCCCGGTTACATCGCCCTGGTGGGCTCCGGCCGGTATGCCGACGCTGTGCGGCTCATCCGGAAGGACAATCCCTTCCCCGGGGTCTGCGGTCTGGTATGTGAGCATCCCTGTGAGTCCCGGTGCCGCCGGAATATGATGGAAGGTGCGGTGAATATCCGGGGTCTGAAGCGGTACGCCGTGGACCACGCCGGAATCGTACCCCCTCCCCAATGCGGCGAACCCACCGGCAAGAAGGTTGCCGTCATCGGCGGCGGCCCCAGCGGCCTGTCTGCTGCCTTCTACCTGTCCCTTATGGGTCACAAGGTAACGGTGTATGAGGCCCGGAAGCAGCTGGGGGGCATGCTCCGCTACGGCATTCCCAGCTACCGCCTCCCCCGGCAGGAGCTGCAAAAGGACATTGACGCCATCCTGGCCACCGGGGTGGAGGTGGTGATGAACACCACCATTGGCAAGGACATTTCCCTTGCCCAGCTGAACCGGGACTATGATGCGGTGTATATCTCCATCGGTGCCCACACGGATAAGAAGGTGGGTATCCCCGGTGAGGACTCCCGGGGCGTGATCTCCGCCGTGGAGATGCTCCGGGCCATGGGTGACAACACGCCTCCGGATTTCACCGGCAAGAAGGTCGCCGTCATCGGCGGCGGCAACGTGGCTATGGACTGCTGCCGCAGCGCCGTCCGCCTGGGTGCGGAGGTAGTGAACGTGGTGTACCGCCGCCGCCAGCAGGATATGACCGCCCTGCCGGAGGAGGTGGAAGGCGCTCTTGCCGAGGGTGTGGAGCTTCTGACCATGATGGCCCCCATGTCCATCGAGGCCGACGAAAACGAGAATGTCACCGCCCTGTGGGTGCAGCCCCAGCGGGTGGGGGGCATTGACCGGGCAGGCCGTCCCACCCCCGAGACCGCCAAGGAAGAGCAAGTGCGGGTGGAGGCAGATGTGATTATCATTGCCATCGGCCAGAGCATTGAGCTCAAGGCCTTTGAAGAGTACGGTGTGCCCATCCACCGGGGCACCATTGCCGCATTGTCCAGCGGCGACATTGAGAACAACGCCGGAATTTTTGCCGGCGGCGACTGCGTCACCGGCCCGGCTACGGTTATCAAGGCCATTGCCGCCGGTAAGGTGGCAGCTGCCAACATTGACGAGTACCTGGGCTACCAGCACGAAATCACCGTGGACATCGAGATTCCTGCCCCCTACCTGGGGAAGCGCCCCAGCTGCGGACGAAGCGAACTGCCCATGGAGAAGGCCCAGGAGCGGAAGGGGAACTTCCAGTGTATCGAGTGCGGCTTCACCGACGAGGTGGCCAATCAGGAGTCCAAGCGGTGCCTGCGGTGCGACCACTTTGGCTACGGCGTGTTTAAGGGAGGGAGACAGACAAAATGGTAAAGGAAATGATTCATCTCACCATCGACGGAGTGGCTGTGGAGGTGCCCAAGGACACCACCATTCTGGAGGCTGCCCGGAGCGTGGGCATCGCCGTGCCCAGTCTGTGCTACCTGAAGGATTTGAACCAGATTGCCGCCTGCCGGGTGTGCGTGGTGGAAATCGAGGGCATCCAGAAGCTGGTGGCCTCCTGCAACAACAAGGTCTGGGAGGGCATGGTGGTACATACCAACTCCCCCCGGGTGCGGGAAGCACGCCGGGTGAATGTGGAGCTGCTGCTGACCCAGCACAACTGCGACTGCCCCTACTGCATCCGCAGCGGCAACTGCGAGCTGCAAAAGCTGGCAAATCATTTGGGCCTCAGCCACCTGGCTTTCCACAAGGATGTGCCCAAGACCAGATGGGATATGCACTTCCCCCTGATCCGGGATGCCAGCAAGTGCATCAAGTGCATGCGCTGCGTCCAGGTCTGCGACAAGGTTCAGAGCCTGAACATCTGGGACGTGTCCAATACCGGCTCCCGGACCACCGTGGATGTGTCCCATGGGCGTACCATCGGGGAAGCGGACTGCGCCCTGTGCGGACAGTGCATCACCCACTGCCCGGTAGGCGCTCTCCAGGCCCGGAACGACACCCTTCCCGCCTTTGACTACCTCAATGACCCGGGCATCGTCACCGTGGTGCAGATTGCCCCGGCGGTACGGGCTGCCTGGGGCGAGAGTCTGGGACTGCCCCGGGAGCAGGCCACTGTGAACCGGCTGGTGGCAGCCCTGCGGCGGATGGGCTTTGACTATATTTTCGACACCAATTTCTCTGCGGATCTTACCATTATGGAGGAAGGCAGCGAATTTTTGCACCGCCTTTCCCACAAGGAGGACTATGCCTGGCCCATGTTCACCTCCTGCTGCCCCGGCTGGGTGCGGTTTATGAAGAGCCAGTACCCGGACATGGTGAAAAACCTGTCCACCGCCAAGAGTCCCCAGCAGATGTTTGGCGCCGTGGCCAAGAGCTACTTCGCCAAGACCATGGGCATTGACCCCCACAAAATCCGCTGTGTTTCCATCATGCCCTGCGTTGCCAAGAAGCAGGAGGCTGCCATCCCGGTGATGAACAACGCCTGCGGCGACCCGGATGTGGATCTGGTGCTTACCACCCGGGAGATTGACCGGATGATCCGGGCAGAGCACATGGACGTGACCTGCCTGCCGGAGGAGCCCTTCGACTCCCCCCTGGGCACCGGTACCGGCGCCGGCGTGATTTTCGGCGCCACCGGCGGCGTGATGGAGGCGGCCCTCCGGTCTGCCTACTACCTGGTCACCGGCTCCAATCCCCCGGCAGACAGCTTCTCCCAGGTGCGGGGCATGGAGGGCTGGAAGGAAGCGGTGTTTGAGATTCAGGGCAATCCCATCCGGGTGGCAGTGGCCAGCGGCCTGGGGAACACCCGCAGGCTGATGGAGGCCATCCGGGCCGGAAAGGTAAGCTATGACTTTGTGGAGATTATGGCCTGTCCCGGGGGCTGCGCCGGTGGCGGCGGTCAGCCCATCCACGAGGGTCAGGAGCTGGCGGGGGTCCGGGGTCAGGTGCTCTACGGCCTGGACAAGGTGAATAACCTGCGCTACTCCCACGAGAACCCCTCGGTGCAGAAGCTGTACCGGGACTACCTGGGAGAGCCTCTGGGCCACCTGTCCCACGAGCTTCTCCACACAGACCATGAGGCCTGGGAAATGCCCCAAAGACCTAAGGGAAAGTAAAAAATCGGACTGCTGCAAAAGCCTTGCAGCAGTCCTTTTTTCGGTCATATCAGTCCCAGGTGGGCGAAGGTCTTGGCCAGGCCGTCTGCCTCCGGGGGCGGGGAGATGTAATCCGCCGCCGCTTTCAGCTGGGCGTTGCCGGAGGCCATAGCCACCCCGAACCCCACGGCTTGCAGCATTTCCAGGTCGTTCAGGCTGTCTCCGAAGCCGTAGGTGTCCGCCCGGTTCAGTCCCAGGTGGCGGCACATCCGCAAAACACCCCGGCCCTTGTCAAACTTCCGGTTAATCAGCTCTCCGCACAGAACTCCCGGAGGTGCCCACTGAAAGCGGAACAAAAAGTCCTCTTCCAGCGCCTCCCGGGCGGGTTTCAGCTGGGCTTCCTCCCGGCAGAGAAAGACCACCTTGTAAACCGGGCTTCCGTTGTAGTCTGCCATGGGGCGAATGCCCAGAGGCTCCGCCAGCTCTCCCAGCCAGCGGCGGATGGGTTCATCTGCCGGAAGCTGTCCCGGCAGGTTTTCGTCTCCAAAGGTGCCTCCTGCCGCCTCTGCGATGCAGAATACCCCCTGGCTGTGAAATGCAGAAAGGGCCGTGTCCCGCTGCTGCCGGGTCATGGGACAGTCGAACAGCACCTGATTGTGGATTTCCACATGACCTCCGGCGCTGGCTACCACCCCGTCAAAGCCATAGGGCAGGAGGGGCGCCAGCATGGGCATACTCCGGCTGGTACACAAAAACACCTTGTGACCCCGGGCCCGGGCGGCGGAAATGGCTTTCGCCGCACTGTCCGGGGGAACGCTGCTCCCCAGAGGGGTGAGGGTTCCGTCAATGTCCAGAAAAATCCCTTTCATATCTGCGCTCCTTCCGCCCCGCCTCAGAACAGGCGGCGGCCTTTTACATATTTGCTTGTAATCCAGTCGTCCCCTGCCAGGTAGACATAACGCTCCAACCGTTCCCGAAGGGTCAGGGGCTGGGGGTGGGGGATTTTGCTCTCGTCCAGCACCAGCACGTCCGCCTCAAACCCTTCCTGGAAGGAGCCGACTTTTCCGAAGAAGCTGCCGCCCCCCAGTGTGCCCAGGAAGAAGGCTTCCTCCAGGGTCAGGGGCGCAAGGCTTCTGTCCAGCAGGGCGGCTCTGAGCTTGGAGGTGTGGATGGCGTCGGTCATGGCCCGGAAAATGGAAAGGCTTGCCCCCCCTGCAATGTCCGAGCCCAGACCCACTTTCAGTCCTTCATTCAGCAGTTGCCGTACCGGAGAGGCCCCGGAGCACAGGTTGGTGTTGGACTGGGGACAGTGGGCAACATACACCCCCCGTTTCTTCATCAGTGCCAGCTCTTCCGGGGGGCAGTGGACGCAGTGGGCCATAATGGTGGGGGCGTCTCCCCCAAAAAGCCCGAACCGGTCATAGGCCTCCCCATAAAACCGGGACTGGGGGTGAAGCTCCTGCACGAAGGCGATTTCATCGGGATTTTCCGACAGGTGGGACTGAACCGGGAGCTTCCATTTTTTCTGGATGTTCCCCAGAGCCTCCATCAGGCTGTCGGAGCAGGCGGGGATGAACCGGGGGGTAAGGATGGGCTTCACATGGGAAAATCTGCCTGCCGTCTCCTCCAGCCAGGCCTCCGTCACGGCCGGAGCATCTTCTCCCTCCCGGAGGTAGTCCGGGCAGTTTCTGTCCATGTTCACCTTTCCCACATAGGTTTCCAGCCCTGCCTCCTCCAGAAGCTCCATGAGGATTTTGGTGGCGGGCAGGTGGAGGGAGGCGAAGATGCAGGCCCGGGTGGTGCCGCTTTTCTTCATGTCTGCCACAAAGATTTCATAGGCCTTCCGGGCGTAGTCCGGGTCTTGGTACTTGGCCTCCTCCGGGAAGGCGTTGGTGTTCAGCCAGGGCAGCAGGGGCAGATCCATTTTCAGACCCCGGAAGGGGTACTGGGGGGCGTGGATATGCAAATCCACCAGGCCGGGGATGATGAGCTTGCCCCGGCAGTCCTCCACCGGAAGCCCCCGGAACTGCTCCGGCAGCCGGTCATAGACCCCGGCGACCTTTCCATCCTCCCACACCAGGTAGGCGTTCTCCCGGGTGATAAGGGTATCTTTGTCCGTACTGTAGCAAATATCTCCCCAGAGGATTCCTGAGGCTTGTTTTTTCATAAAAAATATTCCTTTCTTCCGAAAAATATGGGTCTGTTGCAAAATTCTCATTTTACAACAGGCCCTTTTTCCTGATTGTTGAAAAACTCTGTTATCGTTGTCACGCAGAAGCGTTCCGTTTATACCTCCCTCCGGGAGGGAGGTGGCTTGGGGCGCAGCCCCAAGACGGAGGGAGCCAGCGGGTGCAACACCAATTTGGTGGACAGGGGCGGTACCTCCCCAAAGCTATCCCATTTCCTATGACGATTGGAGGCAATCGCCCGAAAAAATCGGCATAGGGTATGGGCAGCAATGAGCAAGTACCAACCCATCCGCAAACCGAAACTGCACCGCCCGCAGGCTCCCTCAGTCACCTGCGGTGACAGCTCCCTCCCGGAGGGAGCTATTTTTATTGGCTTTTGCGTTTCCACACGGGCGTTTACTTTGAAAAAGTGCCTGCTGTGAATCCCTCAGTCGCCTTCGGCGCCAGTTTGGGTTTACCCTTCAATCAATATGCGCAGGGCTTCCGGGTTTTCCGACCGGAAGAAGGCGGAGCCTGCCACCAGCACATCGGCGCCGCTTTCCAGGCAGGTGCGGTAGGTTTCTTTGTCCACACCCCCGTCCACCTCCAGGTGGCAGGAGGGGTTCACTTCGTCCAGCAGCTGCCGCAGCCGGGTGACCTTGGGCATCATGGCGGACATGAATTTCTGTCCTCCGAAGCCCGGCTCCACGGTCATCACCAGCACCATATCCACCAGGGGCAGAAATTCCTCCGCCGCCTCTGCCGGGGTTCCGGGCTTTAGCACAATGCCGGGTTTTACCCCCAGGGCACGGATTTTCTCCAGGGCAGAGCGGATGTTCTCCCGGCTGTCTGCCTCCAGGTGGATGGTCAGGTAATCCGCTCCGGCACGGCAGAAGTTCTCCACATACCGGATGGGCTTTTCAATCATCAGATGCACGTCCAGGGTAAGGTCCGTGGCCTTCCCCATGGCTGCCACGGTGGAGTAGGTGAAGCTGGAGAGGTTGGGCACAAAGCAGCCGTCCATCACATCCACATGGAGCCACTTTGCTCCGGCGGCTTCTGCCCGCTTCATTTCCTTCCCCAGATTCAGAGGGTCTGCTGCCAGCAAAGAGGGACTCAGGATTGCCATGGTTTACTCCTCCTGTATCGAAACGACTCAGCCCTCGGTCTGTCCGGTGGGCTTGGGCTTTCTGTGACGGTAATTGGGACGGCGGCGGTGGGGCTTGTTGGCCTTGGCCTCCGGCTCTGCCCCTTCCTGCCGCTGCTTCCGCTCCGGTTTTTGCTCCTGCTTGGGCTTTTGCTCCTGCTTCTGCTCCGGCTGGGCGGACTTGGGCTGCTGGGCTTCTCCTCCCTCCCGGGGCTTCCGGTTTCTCCGGCGGGAGCGGCTCCGGGGCTGCTCCTGAGGTGCCTCCTCCTGGGGCTTTTCCGGCTGCTCCGTCACCACCGATTCTGTGCTGTACCGGAAACGGATGGGGTCCAGGAAAGCCGGTTCCTCCGGGGTTTCCTCCTTCCGGGGCTTCTGACCGGAGCCGGAGATAGGAGCCCAATCCTCCGGGATGGGGGGATCGTTCTTCTTGGCCTTGCCGCTGCGGAGCACGGCAATGTCCTCATTTTTGTGCCATACCAGGTTGTCCGGCTGATTTTCCAGCCGCACCTTCACCCGCTGCCGGAGCAAATCCACCTCGGCTACCGTGCCCCGTCCGTCGGGGGTATCCACAAAGGAATCGGCCTTGGGGCTGCGCTTCAGCAGATCCTCATAGGCATCCTGCTCGTATTTCAGGCAGCACATGAGCCTGCCGCAGGTGCCGGAAATCTTGGTGGGGTTCAGGCTGAGGTTCTGGGTTTTTGCCATTTTGATGGATACGGGCTGGAAATCATCCAGGAAGCTGGCGCAGCAGAAGGGTCTGCCGCAGATGCCCAGGCCGCCTACCATCTTGGCCTTGTCCCGGACGCCAATCTGCCGCAGCTCAATCCGGGTGTGGAACACCGAGGCCAGGCTCTTTACCAGCTCCCGGAAGTCCACCCGCTCGTCGGCGGTGAAGAAAAACAGGAGCTTGCTGCCGTCAAAGGCGCACTCGGCGCTTACCAGCTGCATATCCAGCCCCAGGTGGCGGATTTTTTCCAGGCAGACCCCGAAGGCCTTGGCCTCCTTGGCCCGGTTGTCGGCGGCGATTTTCTCGTCCTGGGCCGTTGCCAGCCGCAGCACCGGCCGCAGAGGTGCCACCACCTCCCGCTGGGAAATCATATGGTTTCCGGCGGTGCAGTAGCCGTACTCCGCCCCCCGGGCGGTGTCAATGATTACGTGGTCTCCGGCACGGCAGGTAAGTCCTGCCGGGTCAAAATAATATACCTTCTGCCCGGGGCGGAACTGGATGTCCACCACTTCCACCGGCGCCTGGGCAGTTACTTCCACTTGTTCTTCCATGAAAAACTCCTTCTTGGGGGGTCATCCCAGCTCCCACAGGAGCCAGCCGCAGACAGCGCCCACGGACACATTGCCCTGGGCATACTGCACCGCCTTTTTCAGCCGGGCGATTCCCCGATTTATTTTCTCTGCGGAGCACTGGGTCACCGCAGTGTGGCTATGAATTCCGGGCATCCCGGATTTTTCCAGCAGGGCCTCCCCCAGAAGGGTCTGCCACTGCTCCAACTCTTCAATCAGCTGCTCCCGCTTCCACCGTTCCATGGGGGAGAGCACTTGCAAAAGTCCTAAGTTGTCTCCCCGGGAGAAGCTGTCCAAAAAGCCCTGGGTCTGGGGGGACTGTTCCGAATCTCCCGAGAGAAGCTCCATGGCCTGGCCTAAGAAGCCGCCGCTTCTTGTGATGGCTGCCGCCACAGAATCGGAAGAGGCCTCCGGGTGGGCCTCCTGCAAGGCCTTTCGGAGCACCGGCTCCGGCAGGTTTCCCATAGCCAGGGCCACGCCCCGGGAGCGGATGGTGGGCAGGAGCTTTTCCGGGTTGTCGGTCAGGAGCAGGAACACACCGTAGGCCGGCGGCTCCTCCAGCACCTTCAAAAGGGCGTTCTGCCCGGGGATGCCCATGTCCTGTCCTCTGGGGAAGAGGTAAATCTTCCGCTTCCCCTCGTTGGGCAGGATGAACATATCCTCCCGGGCACTGCGGATCAAATCCACCGGGACGGTTTTCTTCTCCGGGTCGTCAACGGTAATAAAGTCGGGATGCACCCCCGCCATCACCTTCCGGCAGCTGTGGCAGGTAAGGCAGGGCTTGTCCTCCGACTCGCACAAAGCTGCCGCCGCCAGAAGTCTTGCCAGGGTATGTTTTCCCGAGCCTTTCGGGCCGGAAATGAGATAAAAATGGGAAATATGTCCTTTTTTCAGGCTGTTTTCCAGGTTTTCTTTCAGCCGTTCGTTTCCCAGCAGCGTATCAAAACCCATACCTTTATTAACCCCACAGGGCGGAGAGCATGGGGATGACCTGCTTCTTCCGGCTCATCACATGGGGCAGAAATACGGTGTTCCCCTTGGGGGCCACGCCGAAGGCCTGCTGGATGGTGTCGTCGTCCCCCAAGTAGATGAGCTGGGAGCCTTCCAGCAGCACGTCCGTCAGCATGAGAATCATGATGGAGAGCTTCTTCTCTGCCACATTCTTCTCCATGAGCTTCAGGAATTCCTCCTTCCGCTCCAGCATCCGGGGGCTGTCCATACAGGTGACCTGAGCCACCGCCAGATTGTGCCCGGCGATGTGGAACTCCTTGTAGTCGGCAAAAATCAAATCCTGGGCGGTTCTGTGCTCCAAAGAGGCGGAGAAAATCTGCTTTCCCAGCTCCTCCAGGGATACATTGGCAATTCTTGCCATCCGCTCGGCGGTGCGTCTGTCCCGGTCGGTGCAGGTGGGGGACTTGAACATGACCGTGTCGGACAAAATCGCCGCCGCCATCATGCCTGCCATCTTCTCCGAGGGCATGAGGCCCCGATCCTGGAACATACTGGCGATGATGGTATTGGTGGAGCCTACCGGCTCGTTCCGGACGTAAATGGGGTTGGTGGTCTGAATGTCTGCCAGGCGGTGGTGGTCAATGATAGCCAGAATCTCCGCCTCTTCCAGGCCGGGGACGGACTGGGCTGCCTCGTTGTGGTCCACCAGCACCACCCGTTTCCGACGGGGGCGAAGCAAATGGTACCGGGTGAGGACGCCCGCCACATGGTCATTCTCGTCCAGAATGGGGTAGCAGGATTCCCGGTGTTTCAGCACCTGCTCCCGCACCTCGTCCACCCGGTCCTCCAGGTGGAAGCACACAAGGCCGGTGGTGCGGCAAATCCGGCTCACCGGAGCGGACTGGAAAATGAGCCGTGCCGCCCGGTAAGCATCAAAGGGGGTGGAGATGATGCAGGTGGTGGTGGGGAAGTCCCGCAGTTCCTCGGGAAGCTCTGCCTGACACAGCACCAGGCAATTCACATTCATCTCCAAAGCCCGGCGGATCATATCCGGCTGGTGTCCGCACAGGACGATGGAATTGGGGGTGTTGAACAGGAGATTCTCCCGGCTCTGGGGCAGGGCGATGGTCACCTCTCCTGCCACTACGTCGGTGTTTTCTCCTGCCTCATTGAGAATCTTTCCCTCCAGCACGGAGAGGATGTTGAAAAGGGGTACGGCGTCCAGTTCTCCCGCCATGGTCTGCTCCATGTTGTAGCTGGCCACATTCTCCCGGGAGAGCATACCGTACAAAGTGCCGTCCTCATTGGCTACGGGGACGGAGGAGATGTTCTTCTGCTCCTGGAGCACCCCCCAGGCCCTTCCCACCGTGACCCCGGCGCTGAGTACCGGCGGGGTGTCAAAATCCAGATCCTGCACCTGGGTGTGCATATCCCGAATCCGCTTGGGGGGCTGGAATCCGAACAAGTCCAGCACAATCTGGGTTTCGTCGGACACATGGCCCAGGCAGGCGGCCTCATACTCCCGATCTCCCACGGCGTTCCGCAGGGCGGCATAGGCCATGGCCGCCACAATGGAGTCGGTGTCCGGGTTCCGATGCCCGGTTACGTAAATGGGATCCATAGGTTCCTCCTTAATCTCCGGCGCCCGGGGTAATCTCTCCGGCAAGATTCCGGGCAAACAACGCTTTTATCTCCTGGGGATTCATGTCCTGTCCCAGGGCCCACATGAGCTTGGTCATGGCGGCCTCGGAGGTCATGTCCCGGCCCTGAATGACACCCAGCTCCAGAAGCCGGTTGCCCACCTGGTATACCCTGAGGTCTGAGCTGTCGTAAAGGCACTGGGTGGTGACCACCACGGAAATGCCCCGCTCCACCGCCCGGCGGATGCCGGACAGGCCCCGGTTCAGCACGTTCACGCCGCCCAGGCCAAAGGCTTCGATGACAATGCCCCGGTAGCCCATGTCAGCCAGGGCGTCAAACAGTTCCTCCCGGAGACCGGGGGTGAGCTTCAGCAAAAATACATCCTGGCTTACCCGGTCTTTCAGCTCCGGTTCTCCGGAAAACACCGGCAGCACCTGCCGGTTTACCATGAGCCCCTCGTGGGTCACCCGGGCGGCATAGCTGGCATTGATGCTCTCAAAGGCGGAAAATCCGGAGGCCCGGACCTTCACACCCCGGCAGCCCAGCATCACCTTCCGGTCAAAGGCCAGAAACACGCCGGGGCAGCCGGAGGCTGCCATGGCAAAGGCGGTGCGCAGGTTGTCCGGCGCATCGGACAAAAGCTCTCCGATGGGCAGCTGGGAGCCGGTGAATACCACCGGCAGGTTGATGTTCGGCAGCATAAAGGTGACGGCGGAGGCGGTGTAGGCCATGGTGTCGGTGCCGTGGGACACCACAATGCCGTCGTATTTCATGCGGTTGGCATAGATGGCTCTTGCCAGCTGCTGCCACTCCTCCGGGCGGATGTTGGAGGAGTCCAGACACATCACGTCCTCCACCGCCACCTGATAATAGGTTCGCAGCTGCTCCAGCTGCCCAGCCAGCTGCCGGGAGCCATGGGGCTCCAGCCCCTCCTCCCCGGCGGCGCAGGCAATGGTGCCGCCGGTGGTCAGCAGCAGAATTTTCTTCATGGAACTCATAAACGCCTCCAGATTCAGGCCATAGTGATTCATATTGCATTATACCCTGAAAAGGGGAAAATAGCAAGTACAGTATGTAAATAAAGACGGCGGGCCAAAGGCTCCTGGCCTGTGGGAGCTGGCACGGCGTAGCCGTGACTGAGGGATTTTACAGCAGGCACTTTCTAAAAGCACAGACCTATGTGGCAAGGTACAAGCCCGATAGCTCCCTCCGGGAGGGAGCTGTCACCGCAGGTGACTGAGGGAGCAAGCGGGCGGTGGGGTTTCGGTTTGCTGGGGGGTGGTACGTGATAGAGGTTATCAGAACCCCTGGGGAGGTACCAACCCTTACAGTCCAACAGGCCATGCGCCCGCTGGCTCCCTCCGTCTTGGGGCTGCGCCCCAAGCCACCTCCCTCCCGGAGGGAGGTATAAACGAAGCCCTTCTGCATGGTAACGATACCGGGCGGGTCAGGGAAAAACGAGCAGTAGAAAGCCACCGTGCGAAATTGTCAGCGGCGACTCGCCGCCGATACCGGGCGGGTCAGGGAAGTGACGAGTAGTAGAAAGCCGCCGTGCGAAAGTGCCTCCGGGGGCACCCCGGCGCGGTTTTTTGAGGGGGAGATTTCCGCTTTTGGGATTGCTTTTTCCCTGGGGGTGATGTAGAATAATCGGTAGGAAAACCCATTTTGAAAATTCTTTTTTCAGGAGGCTTCTTATGAATGTTTTGGTTACCGGCGGCGCCGGGTATATCGGCTCTCATACCTGCGTGGAGCTGCTGAACAGTGGCTACGGTGTGGTGGTCATCGACAATCTGTGCAATTCCAACCCCAAGAGCCTGGACAGAGTCCGGGAGCTGACGGGCAAGGAGCTGACCTTCTATGAAGGGGACGTGCGGGACGAAGCTCTGCTGAAGAAGATTTTTGCAGAGAACGACATTGGCTGCGTTATCCACTTTGCAGGTCTCAAGGCCGTGGGTGAGAGCGTTTCCATCCCCTGGAAGTACTACGACAACAACCTGAACTCCACCCTGGTGCTCACCAAGGTGATGAAGGAAGCGGGGATGATGAACATTATCTTCTCCTCCTCCGCCACGGTCTACACCGCCGACAACGAGATGCCTCTGCGGGAGACAAGCCGTACCGGCGGCTGTACCAACCCCTATGGCTGGACCAAGTACATGACCGAGGTGATTCTCTCCGATATGTCCAAGGCTGAGAAGGATTGGTCTGTGGTGCTGCTGCGGTACTTCAATCCCATCGGTGCCCACCCCTCCGGACGGATGGGTGAGGACCCCCGGGGTATCCCCAACAACCTGATGCCCTACATCACCCAGGTGGCTGTGGGCCGTCGGGAAAAGCTGAGCGTTTACGGCAACGACT
>DVFK01000087.1 GCA_018713285.1 Candidatus Faecousia excrementigallinarum | reverse complement strand
AGTGAGCACAGCGATTTTTATGCCTGATAAGAAATGTGCCGCACTCACTGGAGCGGTTCCCCACCAAGTACGGCCATTTCTATAGGATCGGAAATCACTTCAGACTGCTCTCAACATTACAAAAGAATTATATCATAGAATGGAATCTTCGGAAGCTCCCCGGGGGCATGGAGAATGCTGTGGCTTTCCCTTACAGCAAGGGGGAGCGGGCACAAATCAGGCTTTGCTTTTGGAGAAGTGCACAAAGCATTTCCGGTATTCGGTTATCTGTAAGCTGTTTTATCCTGACTTTTTGTGGATATTTTATGAAATCTCCACAAAACAACCCTGACCCCGGGATACCCCGGCTATCCGAAACCATCCCCCCCGGGGGCTTCCGTAGTGCAGTCCGCTGTGATATGATAACGCCATTGGTTAATACACTCACAGTAAAAGGAAAACACCTCACTATTTGGGGAAATAGTGGGGCGTTTTTCTCCAAGGTGCAAGGAGAAAGCTCCGTGACTTATACCTTCCAGTCACCTGTATAGTCTGAAAGGACATGCCGGAAAATGTATTCCGGGCAGAAAAACAATCCGCCTGCCCATTCCGTTCCAAATAACCAATCTGTTTATTTTTGTTACACGAATCATGCCAGCATTTCACGGCATATCACAAGCATAACACCACACTTTCAGACAAAGGGTGTGGTGTTATGCTTGTGAAAAAGGGGAACCAACGATGAATTACGAACCAAATTCAAAAAAGCACATTGTCCTCTCTGTTCCGGGAACAGATATGACCATCCCTGTCACAATGATCTGCGGCGGTGCGCCCGGAAATACCATAACCATTTCCGCAGGCGTTCACAGTCGGGAGTATATCGGCATAGAAGCTGTCATTCGTCTGGCACAGGAACTGGAGCCGGGAATGGTGCAGGGAACGGTTTTGCTCCTGCATTGCTGTAACTACGCTGGCTTCATCAGCCGCAGCTCAGATGTGGTACCCTTGGACGGGAAGAACCTGAACCGGGCTTTTCCCGGGGATAGGAATGGTACACAAACCCAGCGGCTGGCAGCTTTTCTGGAAGCAGAAATCATTGGGAATACCGACTATTTGGTAGACTTACATTCCGGGGGCTTCTGCGAGGCACTGACCCCTCATGTTTATTTCCATGACGCAGCAGAACCTAAGGTATGCAAAATGTCCCAGCAAATTGCGGAGCTGACAAGTGCGGCATATCTGGTACGTTCCACGTCAAAGAATGGCTTTTACAGCTATGCTGGCCAATGCGGTGTTCCGGCAATCATTCTGGAACGCGGCGGCAGCGGGTTGCTCCATGAAGACGAGGTGCTTGCGGATATAGCGGATGTAAAGAACATTCTGCGGGGCTTGGGGTTCCTGTCAGACGCCCCCGCTGCACAAAATATCCACAAGGTGATTCAAAAAGGATATTATGTAGACTCTCCTGTCAGTGGCTGCTGGTACCCCCGAAAGCATCCCGGCGACCGCATCAACAAAGGGGAGATTCTTGGGGAAATCCGGGATATTTACGGCGCACCTGTTTGCGGCATTTATGGGGAAACGGAGGGCGTTATTCTATACCAAACAATTTCCCTTGGCATTGAAAAGGGCAAACCAATGATTGCCTACGGTGAATTGGCAGAGGAAGGATCGTTACATGAATATAAAAATGGAGCAGCGGGTGAAGAACTACTGGACACAGCGTTCCCATGATTTTGGAATAGTACGAAAAAACGAGCTGGAAAATGAGATGGGGCAGCGGTGGCTCCGGGAGATTCAGCGGTTCCTGCCGGCGGGAAGGAAGCTGGACATTCTGGATGTGGGCACCGGCACCGGCTTTTTTGCGGTGCTTCTGGCCCAGCTGGGGCACCGGGTGGAGGCCATCGACCTGACCCCCGCCATGCTGGAGGAAGGCCGGCTTCTGGCGGCCCAGCGGAAGCTGGAGATTGCCTTCCGGGAGATGGATGCCCAGGCACTTACCTATCCGGACGGCACCTTTGACCTGGTCATCAGCCGGAATCTCACCTGGACCCTTCCCCACCCGGAGAGGGCTTATGGGGAGTGGTTCCGGGTGCTGAAACCCGGCGGGGTGCTGCTGAACTTTGATGCGGAGTATGCCGCCCATGTGCGCAGCCACAGCAGCCAGAACCGGAAGGTCGCCCCGGACAGCCCCTACGGCCACCTGGGCATGACCGAGGCCCTGCAGCAGGAAAACGACCGCATCACCCTCTCCCTGGACATCGGCCAGTCCCGCCCGGCTTGGGACTGTCAGGTGCTGACAAAAATCGGGTTTTCCGGCTGCCAGACGGATACCCATGCCGGTCAGCGGCTGCTGGGGGCGCTGGATCTGACCACCGCACCCATGTTCGAGATTATGGCCCAGAAATAAAACCGGGCGGGGTTCCCATTCACAAAGGAGTTTTTCCATGAAACAGTTTGCCACCTACGAAGAAGAAAACATCCACTACTGGACGAACCGGGCCTCCGGCTACTCCGGGGTCAATCAGGAGGAGCTGGCCTCCAACCAGAAATCCGTCTGGCGGAGCGTCATCTCCCGACGCATTGCCGCCCGGTTTCCAGGGAAGAAGCCATCTCAGATTCGGGTGCTGGATGTGGGCACCGGCCCGGGCTTTTTTGCCATTATTCTGGCGGAGATGGGCTACCAGGTAACGGCGGTGGACTACACCGCAACCATGCTGGAGGAAGCAAGGCGCAATGCAGGCGCCCTTTTGAAGAGAATTGACTTCCGGCAGATGAATGCCGAGCAGCTGAGCTTCCCTGCCGCTTCCTTTGATGTGCTGGTGACCCGGAACCTGACCTGGAACCTGCCCCACCCGGAGAAAGCCTATGCCCAGTGGATGGAGGTGCTGAAACCCGGGGGCCTGCTACTGAACTTCGATGCCAACTGGTATCGCTACCTCTGGGACGAGGAGGCAAAGGCGGCTCACGCCCTGGACCGGGAGAATCTCCAGGCCTCGGATGTCCGGGACGAAACTGCCGGAACGGACGTAAACGCCATGGAGGCCATTGCACGACAGGCACCCCTGTCCGCCCGGAACCGCCCGGCCTGGGATCTGAAGGTACTCCGGGGGCTGGGAATGGAGGCGGCAGCGGATACAGAGGTCTGGAAACAGGTCTGGACAAAGGAAGAGCGAATCAACAACGCCTCCACCCCTATGTTTTTGGTGGAGGGTTGGAAGGGCGGCGGGGCGCCGCTGACATTCGGTCAGTAAGCCTCAGCCACCGGCATGGCAAAACAGGCAAACCTATGGTAAGGACGGAGAAATCATGAAAAAATATATCATCCACAGAGTTTTACAGCTGATTCCCGTCCTCATTGGTATCACCTTTTTGTCCTTTGCCATGATGCGACTGGCGGGCAGCGATGCCATTACGGAGCTTTACGGGGATAAGGGCGCCGTAGCCCAGGAGATCATCGACGCAAAACGGGCAGAACTGGGCCTGGACAAGCCCTTTTTCACCCAGTACCTTGCCTGGGTGGGAGGTCTGCTCCGGGGGGATATGGGAGTGAGCTATGTTTCCGGGAAGGATGTATTCGGAACATTTATTTCCAAGCTCCCGGCAACCCTCCTGCTGACTGCCCTGTCCATTGGGATGACGGTGGTCATCTCCATTCCCCTGGGGATTCTGGCGGCGGTGCGGCAGGATAAATTCACAGACTACTTTCTGCGGTTTTTCAGCTTCCTGGGAAATTCCCTGCCCAATTTCTTTGTGGCCCTGCTTTTCATGCAGATTTTCTCCATTGAACTGAAGATTTTTCCCGTTATTTCCCATGGACTGAGCATAAAGAGTGCCGTGCTTCCCACCCTGACCCTGGCCCTTGCCATGTCCGCCAAGTATATGCGGCAGGTGCGGGCCACGGTGCTGGAGGAGCTGAGCAAGGACTACGTCACCGGCGCAAAGGCAAGAGGGGTCCGCAGCTTCCTTGTCCTGTGGAAAAGCGTTCTCAAATCCGCCATGCTTACCATCATCACATTGCTTGCCCTGTCCATAGGGAATCTCCTGGGGGGCACGGCAATTATCGAGAGTATATTCATGTGGGACGGGGTGGGAAAGCTGGCGGTGGATTCCATCACCATGCGGGATTACCCCATGATTCAGGCCTATGTGGTCTGGATGGCAGTGATTTATGTGCTGGTCAATCTGATGACTGACCTTCTGTATCACACCCTGGACCCGAGAATCCGACTGGGGGTGGTTCAGGATGGGTGAAATCACAATCCGCCGCCAGAAAATCAAAAAGGACAGGGTAAAAATCCGCCTGATTCTTTTCGGCACCCTGGCTGTCCTTCTGATTCTCTTTTCCTTTTTCTCGGAGCATCTGACCCCTTATGACCCTTACTTGCAGGATTTGAACCTTGCCAAGCAGCCCCCCAGCTGGGAGCATCCCCTGGGCACGGACCGATACGGACGGGATATGCTGTCCCGGGTCATTGTGGGCAGCCGAACCAGTATTTTTTCCACCCTTTTGCTGGTGGGGATCATCACCGCTGTGGGCACCGCCGTGGGGGTGGTGTGCGGCTGGCGGGGCAAGGGGCTGGACACGGTGCTGATGCGCATTTCCGATATGTTCCTGGCTTTCCCCGGGCTGGTGTTCGCATTGGCGGTATCCGGTGCGCTGGGAGGCGGCCTGCAAAACGCCATCCTTGCACTGGCAGCCATTTCCTGGCCCAAATATGCCCGGCTTGCCCGGAGCCAGACCCTTGCCCAGAAGGAAACCACTTGGATGAAAGCCGCAAAACTCAGCGGCAGCAGTGACTGGAAAATCGTCTGCCGGCACCTTCTTCCCAACATCATGGGCCCCATTTTGGTGACCGCCGTGCTGGACATCGGCACTATGATGATGGAGCTGGCAGCCCTGAGCTTTCTGGGGCTGGGGGCGAAGCCCCCCATTGCGGAGTGGGGCAGCATGATGAGCGACACCCGGAGCCTGATGACCACCTCTCCCTGGATCACCTTCTCTCCCGGCATTGCCATCTTTCTTTCCGTCATGATTTTCAATCTGCTGGGGGACACCATCCGGGACTACGCAGATCCCAGAAGGAGGTAACCCGATGGAGGAAATTTTGCGATATGACCACGTGGACATCTCCTATAACGGCGCTCTGGCTGTGAAGGATGTGAGCTTCACCCTGAAACCCGGTGAGATTCTTGGCATCGTGGGGGAAAGCGGCTGTGGGAAATCCACCCTGATCAAAGCCCCCATGGGTCTTCTGGGAAGCACCGCAATGGTGACCCGGGGGGATATTTGGTACAAGGGGAAGAATCTTCCAGATCTTCCGGCAAAGGAGCTGCGCCGGCTCAACGGCCCGGAACTGGGCATGATTTTCCAGAATACAGGCAGTGCCTTCTGTCCCGTCCGCACCATGGGGGCACAGCTCTATGAGGCTATGCGGGAGCATGAAAAGATTTCAAGATCCGAATTTTACCATCGGGCCCTGGAGCTGCTGGGCAAGCTGGGCCTGGAAGACGGCCGCCGGGTGCTGGGGAGCTTCCCCTTTGAGCTGTCCGGGGGAATGCAGCAGCGGGTGGGTATTGCCGCTGCCATGCTTTTGCAGCCCAGCGTCCTTTTTGCTGACGAGCCTACTTCTGCCCTGGATGTGTCTGTTCAGAAGCAGGTGGTAGAGGAAATGCTGCTGGTACGCAAGACTTTCGGTACTGCCATTGTTCTGGTGACTCACAACATCGGTGTCATCGAAGCTATGGCCGACAAGGTGCTGGTGATGAAGAACGGAGAGACCGTGGAATACGGGCAGACCCGGCAGGTTCTTGGGAACCCCCAGGAGGCGTATACCCGGCAGCTTCTTTCCGCTGTGCCGAGGCTTCGGAGGGCATGAGATGGAACCGATTCTGAAAGTTGAAAATCTCACAAAGACTTTCTCCCGCAGTGGTCAGGAGAATTTCACCGCCGTCAACGGCGTCTGCTTTGACCTGAGCCCCGGACAGTGCCTGGGGATCATCGGGGAAAGCGGCAGTGGCAAAACCACCACTGTGAATCTAATCAGCCGACTGGTGGATGTGACATCGGGGCGCATTGTTCTGGACGGCCAGGATATTACCCATCTGAAAGGGCGGGCGCTTCGGAAGGTCTACCGGAACATGCAGATGGTGTTCCAGAATCCCGCAGATTCCTTTGACCCCCGCCGGACCCTGGGGGACGGAATTGGGGAGAGCCTGGAAAATTCCGGGATGTCCCGGAAGGAAACCCGGGAAGAAGTGAAGGGGCTGCTTGCCCGGTGCGGACTTCCTGCCGAGTTTGCAGGTCGCTATCCCCATCAGGTCAGCGGCGGACAGTGCCAGCGGGCGGCAATCGCCCGGGCCCTGGCGGTGAAACCAAAGCTTCTGATCTGCGACGAGGCCACCTCTGCCCTGGACGTGACGGTGCAGCAGGAAATTCTGAGCCTTTTGAAGGATTTGCGCTCCCAGCAGGGGAATAGCCTTTCCATCCTGTTCATCTGCCACGACATTTCCCTGGTGCAGCAGTTCTGCGACCGGGTACTGGTGATGTATCACGGCAGGATTGTGGAGGAGGGGGCTCCGGACCTGGTGATTTCCCATCCCCGGAACGAATATACACGAAGCCTCATTGACAGTGTTCTGTGATTCCCACGGGCTTTTATAGATTACGGACGAAAGGAAACAAAAAATGAAAAAAGCACTTTTTCTCATGATGGCAGCTTGCCTTGCCGTTTCTCTGCTCACCGGCTGCAAAAGCAGCACCCCGGCGGATACCCAGAGCACCGCTTCCGGGAAGGTCATGACCATCGGCGATACCACCTTCAACTCGGAAAACTGGGAGGAAACGGTGGACCCCCACCGCACCTACAACGGCTGGGCCTGCATCCGCTACGGCATCGGCGAGACCCTGGTGCATTACACCGACAACATGGAGCTGGAGCCCTGGCTGGCAAAGGAATGGAGTAGCGACGGAGACTGCACCTGGACCATTACCCTCCAGGACAACATCACCTTCTCCAACGGACGGAAGCTGGACGGAGCAGCTGTCAAGCAGTGCCTGGACCGCCTGATTGCAGTCCACGACCGTGCCCCCAGCGACACCAAGATTGTAGACATTCAGGCAGAGGGGCAGGTTCTCACCATCACCACCAGCGAGCCCAATCCCGCCCTGATGAACTATCTGGGGGACCCCTACGGCTGCATCATCGATGTGGATGCCAGCGACTTTGAAACAGGCATCGTCATCGGCACCGGCCCCTATGTGGTGGTGGACATGGTCACGGACAGCCACCTGACCCTGACCAAGAACGAAAACTACTGGAACGGCACCCCCAAGCTTGACCAGCTGACCATCCGTACCCTGTCCAACGGCGACACCCTGTCCGCCGCTTTGCAGGCCGGGGACATTGACGCCGCCTACGGTATGGCATACGAGGCTTACCCCAACTTTGAAAACGGCGGCTATCAGTTCTCCTCCGTTCAGACCTCCCGGGCCTTTTTCTGTTCCATGAACATGGAAAGCCCCATCCTTCAGGATGAGGCCGTCCGGAAAGCCATTGCCATGGGCATCAACAAGGAAGGCTTTGTGGATACCCTGCTGGATGGCCATGGGGTTCCCGGCAGCGGTGCCTTCCCCGACGGCTTCTCTTCCTTCGGAGGTGAGCAGGTCACCACGGAAACCTACGACCCGGAAGGGGCCAGGGCTGTACTGGAAAAGGCCGGCTGGGTGGACACCGATGGGGACGGCATCCGGGAAAAGGACGGGGTGAAGCTGACCATTCGCTGGCTGACCTATCCCAGCCGTCAGGAGCTGCCCCTGCTGGCAGAATCTGCCCAGGCATCCCTGAAGGAAATCGGCATAGCGGTGGACATCAACTGCACCGCCAACCGCCGGGAGTTTCTGGCGGACATGAGCAGCTGGGATATCTACGCCTCCGCCCTGGTCACCGCTCCCTCCGGCGACCCTCAATATTTTTTCACCACCAGCTGCCTGCCCGGCATGAGCTACAACTTCGGTGCCTATGAAAACCCGGAAGTCACCGCCATGATTCAGGAACTGTCCACCGAGTTTGACCCCGCCAAACGGGGGGAACTGGCTGTGAAGCTGCAGCAGGCAATTCTCGACGATAACGCTTTTATCTTCTGCTCCTTCCTGGAGATGAACATGATTTCCAAAGCCAATGTGACAGGCTACACTGCCCACGCCTGTGACTACTATCAGGTCACCGCTGATCTGGATATCAACTAAGCATACGCCCCGATTCAAAACGAACCGGGGCGTTTTCCTGCTATTTCAGCATATCCCCCAATGGTACTTGCGTTCTGCATGGCATTGCCTTAGAATATACGGGAGGTGGTTCTTTTGGACACAATCAAAAAGCGAATTGACGAACGATTGACACAGGAAGGTATGGTAATCGTGGCCATTGACGGCAAATGCGCCTCCGGGAAGACGACCTTGGCTTCCCGACTGGCAGAGATCTATGACTGCAATGTCTTCCACATGGACGACTTTTTCCTCCAACGGTCGCAGCGAACACCGGAGCGGCTTGCACAGATTGGTGGCAATGTGGACTATGAGCGCTTCCGGGAAGAAGTGTTGCTTCCTCTGAGATCCCGAAGAGCCTTTTCTTACCGTCCCTTTGATTGCCGCACTTTTACATTTGCCGCTCCTGTCTGTGTTGTTCCCAAAAAGCTGAACATCATAGAAGGCACATACAGCCACCATCCCTATTTCGGCAACCCCTACAATCTGAAGATTCTGCTGACCGTGGACGATGAAACCCAGCGGCAGAGAATCCTGGATCGCCCGGCATTTCTCCACAAACGGTTCTTTGAAGAGTGGATTCCTATGGAGAATCGGTATTTTAACAGGCTTCTGATTTCGGATAGTACAATCACAGTCCCATAATCAGCACAAGACCTCTGGTGTAGCGTACATCAGAGGCCTTGTCATGCTTCATCTCCCCCGTTGGGGTTGCCTTTTCCCAGGATTCGGCGGGTGTCTGACGGACAGCTTTTGTGTCGGCGGTTCCAGTTTTCTTTCCTCCACCCGGATTAGATGCTCCACGTCCCGCTCCGCTTCCATCATGGTAAAGATGTTATACCTGTTGCCGTGGGCTTCCTTCAGCCGGAATCTGGTATCCTGGGTATACAGCTTTCGCAGAAGCTGTCGCTGGGTATGAAGTTCGGCTTTGTCCATAGTCTGCGCTTCTGTGGTCAGCTCCCGGAACTGTGCCAATGCCCCGTCCAATTCTGCCTGATACTTCGCCTCCCTCTGTTCCAGCCGCTGCAAGGAGCTTTCCATGGAGGCCACCCAATTTTTCACTTCCTTCATGC
>DVFK01000086.1 GCA_018713285.1 Candidatus Faecousia excrementigallinarum | reverse complement strand
GAAGTATTTTCTTGGTTCTGAATATTACAAACATATGATGAAAGTGCATAACAGACCCCAGAATCGGTGCTTTTTCCTGTTCTTCCATAGGAACGGACAGAATATCGGCTTTGCGATGCCGGTGATTTTCTCCTCGGAGGATGGCAAGTGTTTTATTATGGAATTCTGCATCTACCCGGAATTCCGAGGGAATGGAACCGGCAAGGAATGTGCCAGGGCGCTTCTGCATTGGGCAAGAGAACACGGTGCGCTGTACGCTGAGCTGAACTATGGTGGTGATGAGCGGCGCTGCCACTTCTGGGAAAGTGTTGGCTTTGTGGAAAATGGCTCCGATGCGTGGGGAGAACCGCTGATGATTCTGCCTCCCACAGAGGATGTTCCCATCACCGTGGAGATCCTCTCGGATCCGGAGGACTGGCAGCTCATGAAGCTGGAAAACGGTTTCAAAAGAGAAATTGGAGAAAATGCCCTGACGGGAGAAAAGCAGAAGCAACTGCAGCAAGCCGTCAAACAAGGCAAGATTACTTTCTTTATTGCCAGGCGGGGTTATCGGGCTGTTGGAATGTGCAGTGCAGCGAAATGCTATTCCACTTTTTCCTGCTGGGATACTGCTGTTTTTGAGGATTTCTACATTGAGCCTGTTTTCCGTGGCAAGGGAATTGCCCGAAAATTGGCAAAAGCAGCACAGACATGGTGTGCAGAAAATGGCATGTCAAGCCTGACGGTATGCTGTGCTCCCTGCGATGAAAATATGTATCAGTCCCTTGGATTTGATGTTAGATTGGGAACAACCTTCGCACATTTGGAATAATTGACAAAAGGCGGTGATTCGGCATGCCGAATCACCGCCTTAGCGTGCAGAAAAATTTCTGATATGCAGAAGCCCCTCCGGAAAAACCGGAGGGGCTATTTTGCATATCAGATTTCCACTTCCATCCGGGAGATGACACCGGCGCAGCGGGGGCACAGGCCGTTTTCGTCAGCTTCCGTGCTGTGCATCCAGCACCGGGGGCACTTGGTGCCTCTTGCCTCGGTGACACCGATGGTAAGACCAGGCAGGTTGGAACCGGTGCCGGTGGTGGCATTCTCCGGCACAGCCTCCCAGTCGCAGGAGGAGACGATGAAAATCTCTGCCAGATTCAGACCTTCGCAGGCGGCTTTCAGGGCCTCGTCCTCAGTCTGCAGGCTCACATGGGCTTCCAGAGCCTTGCCAATGCGCTTCTCGCTTCTGGCAATCTCCAGAGTGCCGTTTACATCCTGGCGCAGCTTCATCACCGTATCCCACTTGCCCATGGCAGCCTCCGGAAGCACATAAGCAGCGCAGTCGGTGGGCATCTGGTTCAGGAGAATGTTCCGGGTGTCGTCCCCATCCCGATGGGGCATAGCCTGCCAGATTTCATCACAGGTGAAGGCCAGGATGGGAGCAAAGAGCTTTGCCATGGCGTCCACAATCAGATACAGAGCCGTCTGGGCGGAGCGGCGGCGCAGGCCGTTGGCATCCTCGCAGTACAGCCGATCCTTGATGATGTCCAGGTAGAAGCTGGACAGCTCCACCACGCAGAAGTCGTTGATTTCGTGGGACACCACATGGAATTCGTAGTTTTCATAGGCCTTCCGGCAGGTGAGAATCAGGTCGTTCAACTTGGTCAGGGCCCACTTGTCCAGCTCCTCCATGTCAGCGGGGGCTACCAGATTGTTGGGGTCAAAGCCGGAGAGGTTACCCAGGCAGTACCGGGCGGTGTTGCGGAACTTCAGGTAGTTCTGGCTCAGCTGCTTGATAATCTCCTTGGAGCAGCGCACATCGGCGTGGTAGTCGGAGGAACCGGACCACAGCCGCACAATGTCGGCACCGTATTCCTTGATGAGGTCTGCGGGGTCAACGCCGTTGCCCAGGCTCTTGTGCATGGCACGGCCCTGGCCGTCCACCACCCAGCCGTGGGTCAGCACTTCCTTGAAGGGAGCACCCTCACCCAGAGCGCCCACGGAGGTCAGGAGGCTGGACTGGAACCAACCACGATACTGGTCGGCACCTTCCAGATATACGTCTGCCGGCCACAGCTCCGGGGTGCGCTTCCGCAGGGAGGCATAGTGGGTGGAGCCGGAGTCAAACCAGCCGTCCAGGGTGTCGGTTTCCTTGTCGAATTCCTTGCCGCCGCAGTGGGGGCAGGTGAAGCCCTGGGGAATCAGCTCCTGGGCTTCCTTCTCAAACCAGATGTTGGAGCCATACTGGTCGAACAGTTCCGAGATGTGGGCGATGGTTTCGGGGGTGCAGACAGGCTTGCCGCAGTCCTTGCAGTAGAATACCGGGATGGGCAGACCCCACCGGCGCTGCCGGGAGATACACCAGTCAGCACGCTCCTGGACCATGCCAATCATCCGCTCCTCGCCCCAGGCGGGCAGCCACTTCAGGCCCTGGCAGGCCTTCACAGCTTCATCCTTGAAGGATTCCACGGAGCAGAACCACTGGGGAGTGGCCCGAAAGATGATGGGGTTCTTGCACCGCCAGCAGTGGGGATAGGAGTGGACAATCTCCTCGGAAGCAAAGAGCATACCGCTTTCCTTCATATCCGCCAGAATGATGGGGTTGGACTCGTCGGTTTTCAGGCCCTGATACTTACCGGCGTAGTCGGTGTGCCGGCCCTGGTCGTCCACGGGAACCACCAGATCCATGCCATAGCGCATACAGGTCTTGTAGTCGTCAGCGCCGAAGCCGGGGGCGGTGTGGACACAGCCGGTACCGGAGTCCATGGTGACGTACTCGGCGTTCACCAGACGGGAGGTCTTGGGCAGGAAGGGATGGTTTGCCAGCATATTCTCAAAGAAGCTGCCGGGATAGGAGGCCAGCACCTCGTAATTCTCAAAGCCGCCAATCTTCATCACCTTGTCCATCAGAGCCTCGGCCATGATGTAGGTCTCGCCGTTTTCCGCCTTTACCAGCACATAGGTGTCCCGGGGATGGAGGCAGATACCCATATTGCCGGGGAGGGTCCAGATGGTGGTGGTCCAGATGACGAAGAAGGTCTTGGACAGGTCAAACTGGGAGAGCTTGCCCAGATCGTCCGCCATGGGGAACTTTACATACACAGAGGTACAGGGATCGTCCTGGTACTCAATTTCTGCCTCAGCCAGGGCGGTTTCGTCCTTGGGGCACCAGTACACGGGCTTGAGGCCCTTGTAGATGTAGCCCTTCTGGTACATGGCACCGAAAATCTTCACTTCCTCCGCCTCAAAGTGCTTGTCCATGGTGCGGTAGGGGTGCTCCCAGTCGCCGATGACGCCCAGCCGCCGGAAGCCGGCCATCTGCCGCTGAATGTAGTTTTCCGCAAACTCCTCACAGGCGGTGCGGAACTCCGGCACAGGCATGGCCTTCCGGTTCAGCTTGTTCTTCTTGATGATGGCAGACTCAATGGGCATACCGTGGTTGTCCCAGCCGGGGACATAGGGAGTGTAGAAGCCCATCATGGCGTGGCTGCGGACGATAAAATCCTTCAGAGTCTTGTTCAGAGCGTGACCCATGTGGATGTCGCCGTTGGAGAAGGGAGGGCCGTCGTGGAGAACGAAGGGGGGCAGGTCCTTGTTCTTTTCCAGCATCTGCTGATACAGACCTTCCTGATTCCACCGCTCCAGCATACCCGGCTCCCGGTTGGGAAGGCCGGCCTTCATGGGAAAATCGGTTTTTGGGGTGATAATGGTGTTTTTATAGTCCATGGGAAAATTACCTCCAATTAAACTTCAAAAAGAAAAATGCCTTTGTCTCCTAAGAGACAAAGGCATATTACCTCTGCGGTACCACTCTTGTTCCGGCAAAGCCGACACTTTCAGGCGCAGTATCGGGCGCACCCGGCACAGCCTACTGCCCGAAAGGGGTTGGGTGTGCAGCTCCGAGGGGATATGGACATGACATTCCGCTGCCTCGCACCATCCGGCAGCTCTCTGAAGGAAGGGGTCAGGTTCACCTGTCCTCATCATAGCAGGATATGAAGTTAGCGGGTGGTTCTGTTCTCGTAGTTCCGCCCGAACTGCAGGTTGGTAAACTTGCTGGTGGTGGTTTCGGAAAGGGGATGCTTGGGGGCGGCCTTGGGAGCGGCATCCTCGGTGGTGCCGATCTGGGCTTCCAAGCTGGCGGAAATCTCGTCAGCTACCGCCTCTGCCTGCTTGCTCTCGTGGGGAGCAGACTCGTTCCGCTCATAATCAAAAGGAGCGGGAGCGGCGGGACGGTTGGCGGTCTTGATCCGCTCCAGAGCCTGGACACACAGCTTCAGCTGCTCCTGCAAATCGGTAATCTTGGCTGCGGCGGCCTGCTTGGCCTCCTCAACCCGCTGATTCTCGGCGGCAATGAGGGAGGAGGCATTCTTGGCATTTTCCGCAGCGGCGGCGTTGGCGTCGCTGAGCATCTTGGTGCACTTGGCCTCTGCCTCTTTTACCATCTTGTCGCAGGTCTTCTGGGCGTTGACAATGGCGTCCTTCATGCTGTTCTCGTTGTTGCGGTACTCCTCCAGCTTGCTGACCAGCACCTTCATCTTGCTTTTCAGCAGAGCGTTTTCCTTATACAAGGTGATATAGTCCTCGGTGAGGGGCTCCAGCAGCTCGTCCACGGAGTGCATATCATAGCCGCCGAAGGTAGCGCGGTTGAAAGAAATCTGCTCAATTTGTTGGGGTGTAAACATAAGAAGTCCTTTCTCCCGTCAGGGGTTCTCAGACATAGCTTTCGGCTTCTGCCTGAATGGTTTCCAGATCGCCTACCACACCCATGTTGTGGGGGCAGAACAGGTAAGTAGACTGGGCTACCTTCTTCACGCTGCCGTCCAGGGCATATACGCTGCCGGACAGGAAATCCACCACCCGGCGGGTAAGGGCCTTGTCCACATTCTCCATGTTGAGAATGATGGCACGCTTCTTCCGCAGCTCGCTGGCGGCCTTGGCGGCATCGTCAAAGGTCTTGGCGTGGAACAGCACAACCTCCTGCTTGTTGCCGGAGGACATATTCAGCACCTGACCGGAGAAGCCGGTGGAGGTGGTGCTGGCAGTGCTGGCAGGGGCGGAAGCGGTGCTGGCGGAGTAGCTGGGAGCAGGCTCCGCAGCGGTGCCGGCAAAGGGAGAGGTGCGGCGCTTCCGGGAGGGAGCGGGAGCTTCCTGAGCGGGCTCCTCCTCGTAGGCATCTACTTCCTCGTCGTATTCATCATCATATTCTTCATCGGAATAGGGCTGGGCAAACTTCTTCACATTGTCCCAAAAACTCATATGTCTGTATCCTCCTAAAATGCGCACATCGGGTCAGATGGGCGATTGATAATTTCGCGGGCCAAAAATCCCGGTACCGATTCGTACCATGGTGCTGCCCATGGCGATAGCCTGCTGAAAATCGTCAGACATCCCCATAGACAAAACTGTAACACATACATTATCGTATTTTTTTGCCGTTATGTCAACAGAAAGGTTGTACATTTTTTGAAAAAATTTGTCGTTATCTCCGTGATTTTGACAAATGGGGGGAATCGCCATAAGCCCACGGACAAAAATGTTGGAAAAATCACACATTTGTTCCAGAACTTCCGGGATTTCTCCTTCCCCAAAACCGGATTTTGAAAGCTCCTGACCGATGTTCACCTCTAAGAGAACATCCTGGCAAATGTTCTGTTTTGCGGCCTCCTGGGAAATTGCTTTCAGCAGGTGCAAAGAATCCACGCTTTGAATCAGGTCCACTTTACCCACCACCTGCCGCACCTTGTTGGTTTGCAGATGACCGATAAAGTGTACCGTCTTTCCTTCGTAGGCGTTATCTTTCAGCTTGGCGGTCAGCTCCTGCACCCGGTTTTCTCCGCAGCAGTCCACCCCGGCGGCGATAGCCCGGCGGACGGCCTGGGCATCGTTCATCTTGGTGGCGGCACACAGCTGAATTTCTTCCGGCTTTCTTCCGGCTGCCAGGGCGGCTTCCCGGATTTGCTCCCGAATCCTAAGTACATTTTCTTCAATACACATTCTTCCGTACCTCCGTATATTTGTGTCTCCCGGCAGAAAAAGGCGACGAAGCATTGCTCCGTCGCCTTTTTGCTAAGCAGTCGCTGCTGCGGCTTTCACAGGCCGGATGGGGGCCAGCGTGGAGATGGCATGCTTGTAAATCATTTGCTGCTTGCCATCGGTGACCAGCACCACCACGAAGCTGTCAAAGCCGGTGATGGTTCCCCGGAGCTGGAAGCCGTTCATGAGAAACAAAGTGACAGGGACCTTGTCCCGGCGTACCTCGTTCAGAACGGCATCCTGTAAGTTCATGGGTTCGGACATGTGTGTATTCCTTCTTTCTTTTGGGATACACAAATCCTACCACGATTCACTTGTCAAAATCCCGAAGATATTGTCGGGCGCTTTCAAGAATTTCCATGGAAGTCTGCCCATCCTCCCGGATGAGCCAGATGTTTTCCGGATTTCGCCGGAACCAGGTAAGCTGCCGTTTGGCGTAGCGCCGGGAGGACTGCTTCACCTGCTGGGCAGCCTCCTCCAAAGTACTCTCCCCATGAAGGGCTGCTACAAACTCCTTGTAGCCAATGGCCTGCATGGCGGTGCATTTTTCCGGAATCCCCCGGGCCAGCAGCCCCTGGATTTCTTCCATCAACCCGGCTTCCAACATGGCATCCACCCGCCGGTCAATCCGGTCGTAAAGGGTTTGCCGCTGACGGTCGGTAAGGGCAAAGCGGATGGGCTGATACTTAGGGGGAATCTCCTGAGTTTTCCGGTTGTGCTCCGTAATGGTCATGCCGGTTTCCAGATAGACCTCCATTGCCCGAATGATCCGCTTCTGGTCGGAAGGATGGAGCCGGGCAGCAGACTCCGGGTCCACTTTTTGCAGCTTTTCAATCACGGCTTCAATGCCTTGACTGGCAGCCAGGGCTTCCAGCTCCTCCCGGCGTCCGGTGGAGGGGCAGGGGGCAAAGGGGTTGCCCCGGATGAGGGCGTCCATGTAAAGCCCGGTGCCGCCTACAATGATGGGGGATTTCCCCCGGCGGAGAATATCCTCCACAATGGGGTCTGCCATGGCGCAGTACCGGCTGACGGAAAAGTCCTCCCAGGGCTCTGCCACCGAGAGCATATGGTGGGGAATTCCTTCCTGCTCCTCAAGGGTGGGCTTGGCGGTGCCGATGTCCATGTCCTTGTAAACCTGCATGGAGTCGCAGGATACGATTTCACCGCCGATTTCCTTGGCTAACTGGATGGACAGGGCGGTTTTTCCTGAGGCGGTGGGGCCTGCAATGGTTATGATTGGGGGCAATGGGGCACCTCCTTTTTTAGCTGCGCTTGAACTGCTTTTCCAGCTGCTTTTTGCTGAGTGTAATGCAAATGGGTCTGCCGTGGGGGCAGTATTTCAGGTCCTCCCGCTCCATGACCTGCTTTACCAGGGCTTCCAGCTCCCGGTCGTCGGTTTTCCAGCCGGCCTTGATGGCGGCTTTGCAGGCAACGGTGTGCAGCAGGTTGTCCCGCACCGTGTCGGGGGCTTCCTTCCGTCCTGCAAGAAGCTGGGCAGCCAGGGTGTCCAGGGCATCTGCCACATCCCCATCGGACAAATCCATGGGAATTTGGCGAACCAGCAGGGTATTGTCCCCGAATTCCTCCAGCTCAAAGCCCAGGGAATCCAGAACCTTCTTGTTGGCCAGCAGAATTCCTGCTGCCTCCGCACTGGTGCGGTAGGGAAGGGGGGTGAGGAGGCTCTGGGAGCTGATGGCCTCCTGATTGGCCTTCAGCTTTTCAAAGAGAATCCGCTCATGGGCGGCGTGCTTGTCAATGAGATAGGCTTCCTCCCCCTGCTCCACCAGTATGTAGCTGCGATAAAGCTCTCCCACCATCCGCCAGGGTGCCTGGGCGGGCATGGAAAGGACGGTCTGCTCCGGCTCCGGGGCGGTTGCCGCCGGTTCAGTCTTAGGCTTTTCCTGGGGGGCTTTGGGCGCTTCCACGGCGACCACAATGGGGGGAATGGTTTTCTGCCGCTCAATGGTGGGTGTAGCCACCGGCTCCCGGAGGGGGGCGGAGGCGCTGCGCTCTACTGCCGCTGCGGTGGCGGCAGCAGCCAGGGGACTGGGCTTGGGAGCCTGGGAGACGGCGGAGGTGAAGTTTTTGAACTCCTGAGGGGTCATGGTGCGGAAGAAGTCCTGCTTCTTTGCCGGAGCCTCCGCCGGCTTGACGGCGGGCTGGGAGGGGGCGGGAGCGGTCTTGAACTGCACCTGGGGCCGGTCGGGGGTCTTGTTCAGGGCTCCCAGAACGCCGTAGTGGATGCAGTCGAACACGCCGTTTCGGTTGAGGAAATTCACTTCAATTTTAGCCGGGTGGACGTTCACATCCACCATGTTGGCAGGTACCTGCAGGTGCAGCACACAGGCAGGGTACTTTCCCGTCATCAGCTGATTCCGGTAGGCCTCCTCCAAAGCGGAGACCAGCAGGGCAGACCGCACCGGACGGTTGTTCACAAAGAAGGTTTGCAGGCTCCGGTTGGGCCGGGCGTCTGTGGGCTTGGATACGAAGCCTGTCAGGCTGTAAACATCCCAGCGGCTTTTCACCGGAATCATTTTGCTGCACTCTCTGCCGTAAACGCAGTAGATGGCAGCGGACAAATCCCCGTTTCCCGGGGTGGAGAGGGTCTGCTTTCCGTCTTTTAAGAAGCGGTAGGCCACCTCCGGGTGAGCCAGCGCCTGCTGCTGCACCACGGCAGCAATTCGGGCTGCTTCGGTGGTGTCCGATTTCATAAATTTCATCCGGGCAGGGGTATTGAAGAACAAATCCCGGACAATGATGGTGGTACCGTCGGGGCAGCCGGCTTCCGACTGCTCCGTAATGGTGCCCCCTTCCAGATGAAGGCTGATTCCCTCCACGCTTCCGGCGGTTTTGGTGAGCAAATCAATCCGGCTGACGGAGGCAATGGCAGCCAAAGCCTCTCCCCGGAATCCCATGGTGGAGATGGCAGACAGGTCCTCGGCGCTGCGAAGCTTGGAGGTGGCATGGCGCAAAAAGGCGGTGGGTGCATCCTCCGGGGCAATGCCGCAGCCGTTGTCCGTCACCCGCATAAAGGTCATGCCGCCCTCCCGGATTTCCACCGTGATTTGGGAGGCCCCGGCGTCCACGGCGTTTTCCAGCAGCTCTTTGATGACGGAGGCAGGCCGCTCCACCACCTCACCGGCGGCAATCAGATTGGCAATATGGGGGGAAAGCTGAATAATTTTGGGCATAAAATCACCTCATAGCCAGAATGCCGATGGCATTTACCAGCATGTGAATGAGCATGGATGTGCAGATGGTGCCGCTGCGGTGATAGGCCCAGGCCAGGAAAATCCCGGCAGGCAGATACTGGCAGAAGCACAGGGCCAAAAGGCCCAGGGGATACACGCCCACATAGCCTGCCACATGGATGGCGCAGAACACCAGGGTGGACACTGTATAGGCAAAGGGCATACTCTTTTCGGAAAGACTGCCGAATACCAATCCCCGATACAGCACTTCCTCTGCCACCGGCACCAGGAAGATGGTGGAGATTGCCATGGGCAGGAAATTCTCCTGCACCATCACCTGAATGGACAGGTCGTTGACATTTTGAAAATTCGGATAAAACCGGGTGATGGCCAGCCCCACCAGAATCTGCCCCAGGTAATAAAGACCAAAGCCTGCGGCGGCCGTTCCCAGACAGGAGGAGAGATTTTCCCCCAGATGTTTCAGGGAGGCTTTCAGATACCGGAAAAAGACAAGGGTGACACAAAAGAAATTCAGGACGAAGAAGACAACATTCTGCTGGGCTTCTGTCATGGGGAAGGGAAGCAGGTTGAGCAGGAGTACAACGGCGGTGGGCAGCACCAGCAACTGCAGGGCAAAGTAAACCCAGCCGTACCGCTGCTCCTTCCAGGATGGGGTAATCATGGTATTTTTCATATTATTCCAACATTTTCTTCAGCTTGAACAGCTCGTTTATGGCTTCAATGGGGGTCAGGGTTTCGATGCTGATTTTTTCCAGAGCGGCGCATACCTGCTGGCTCCGCAAATCCAGCATACTGATCTGATCCTCCGGTTCTTTAACGCTGGCAGCCTGGGGGCGGACACCGTCCTGGGCTTCCAGCTCCTGCAAAATCTGCCGTGCCCGGGCTACTACGGAATTGGGCAGCCCTGCCAGCTTGGCAACTTCCACGCCGTAGCTGTCGTCGGTGGCACCGGGGACGATTTTCCGCAGGAAAATCATCCGGTCACCCCGTTTTTTTACGGCGATGTTGTAGTTTTTTACATTGGGCAGCTCATTTTCAATGGCGGACAGCTCATGGTAGTGGGTGGCAAAGAGGGTCTTTGCCCCCAGCTGCCGGGGATTGGCGGCGTATTCCAGCACCGCCCGGGCAATGGCCATGCCGTCGTAGGTGGAGGTGCCTCTGCCGATTTCGTCCAGAATCAGAAGGCTCTTGGCGGTGGCGTACTTCAAGATGGAGGCCACCTCTGCCATCTCCACCATGAAGGTGGACTGACCGGAGGCCAGGTCGTCGCTGGCACCAATCCGGGTGAATACCCGGTCCACAATGCCGATTCTGGCGCTGCGGGCAGGGACGAAGGAGCCAATCTGGGCCATGAGCACAATGAGAGCCACCTGACGCATATAGGTGGATTTACCTGCCATGTTGGGGCCGGTGATGATGGAAACCTGGTTGTCCTTGGAACCGATGTGGGTATCGTTGGGTACAAACAGGGCATCTTTCAGCATCAGCTCCACCACCGGGTGGCGGCCGTCGGTAATGGAAATCTCCCGGTCCAGGGTAATCTCCGGGCGGCAGTAGCCCCGCTGGGCGGCGACACTGGCCAGAGAGCAAAGCACATCCGCCTGAGCCACGGCAGCGGCGCTGCGCTGCACCCGGGCAGCCTGCTCCGCCAGAAATTCCCGCAGCTGGGTGAAAATCTGATATTCCAGGGCGGTGAGCCGTTCCTTGGCTCCCAGCACCTGATCTTCCAGGTCTTTCAGCTCCTGGGTGATGTACCGCTCGCAGTTGGTCAGGGTCTGCTTGCGGATATAGCCCTCCGGCACCTGATTCACAAAGGATTTGGAAACTTCAATATAGTAACCGAATACCCGGTTATAGCCCACTTTCAGAGTGCGAATGCCGGTCTTTTCCCGCTCGGCAGCTTCAATGGCGGCGATGGTGTCGGAGCCGCCCTTCATAATGCTCCGCAGATGGTCTGCCTGGGGATCAGCCCCTTCCCGGATAATGCCGCCCTCCCGGACGGTCAGGGGCGGCTCATCCACAATGGTGGCCTCAATCCGCTCCGCACAGTCCTCCAGCGGGTCAATCTCTCCGTTCAGGCTGACAAGGAGGGGAGACTCCAACTCCTGAAGCTGCCGCTTCACCTGAGGCAGTGCCCGCAATCCCTTGGCAAGCCCCAGAAGGTCCCGGCAGTTGACGGTGCCGGTGACGATTCTCGTCATCACCCGCTCCAGATCGGAAACATCCCGGAGGGCTTCCTCCAACTCGCCTCTCACAGCAGTGGCGGAAACCAACTCCTCCACGGCGCTTTGCCGGCGGTAAATCTCTCCGCCGTCCAGCAGGGGCTTTTCAATCCAGCTCCGCAGCAGCCGTCCGCCCATGGCGGTGTGGGTCTTGTCCAGCACCCACAAAAGGGTACCTTTCTTTTCCTTACTCCGAAGGGTCTCCGTAAGCTCCAAATTCCGCCGGGCGTCCATATCCAGCTCCATGAATTTGCCGGAGGTGTAGTATTGCAGCTGGCGGATGTGGGTTAAGTCATTTTTTTGCAGGGTCAGAAGGGTGCGCAGCAAGGTTCCGGCGGCCAATACTGCCTCCGGAAGTCCGGTAAGCCCCAGCTCCGACAAAGGCTCCCCGAAGTGGCTCTCCAGAACCTCCTGGGAATCTGCCGGGGAGAACTGCCCCGGCTGCTCCTCGTCCACGCAGCAGGAAAGGCGGTGAAACAGGGCGTCCTCCAAAACCGGGTCGTGGGAGGCGGCACCTCCCCGGATGACCTCGCTGGGGGCGAACCGTCCCAGCTCACAGGCGGCGGAAGGGGCGTCGGGACAGCTGGTGACATAGAAAGCACCGGTGGACAGGTCGCAGAAAGCCAGACCGCTGCTCTGCTTTTCCCCGTAGATACAAGCGATGTAGTTGTTCTTGCTCTCCTCCAGCATACAGCTTTCCGTGACGGTGCCGGGGGTGACAATCCGGGTTACCTCCCGCTCCACCAGCCCCTTGGCCAGAGCCGGGTCCTCCGTCTGCTCGCAGATGGCGACCTTATAGCCCTTGCTTACCAGTCGGGCGATGTAGGAATCCACGGAGTGGTAGGGGACACCGCACATGGGGGTCTGCTCTTCCTTAGGCTTGTTCCGGTCCCGGGTGGTGAGGGTCAGATCCAGCTCCCGGGCAGCCAGCCGGGCGTCCTCGTCGAACATCTCGTAAAAGTCACCCAGACGGAAAAACAGAATACAGTCTTTGTTTTGTTCCTTGATGGCGTAGTATTGCTTGCGCATGGGGGTAAGCTCTGTGTTTTTTTCTTCCATGCCGATTCTCCTAAGTTTGTAGTTTTTACGGTTCCAGCCGTCCCGTCAGGCTCCAGGTGGTGGAGCCGGTAATGGTCACCTGGGCAAAGCTCCCGATAAGACCCGGGTCTCCCGGCAGACGAACCAGCCGTCCACCCTCTGTCCGGGCGGTAAGCAGCTCCTTGTCGGTGCCGTCAATGAGGCACCGGAGGGTTTTGCCGATATATCCTTCATGGATGGCTTCGGAAATCTGATTTTGCAGGGCACACAGCCGGTCGAACCGGCGGTTCTTCTCCTCCTTGGGGGTGGGGTCCTCCATGGCGGCGGCAGGGGTGCCGGCTCTGGGGGAGAAGATGAAGGTAAAGAGGGCGTCATACCCCACCTGGGAGATAAGGGAGAGGGTTTCCTCGAACTCTTCCTCCGTCTCTCCGGGGAAGCCCACGATTACATCGGAGGTGAGCACCAGATCCGGCATGACGCTTTTGGCGTAACGCACCAGCTCCAGATACTGCTCCCGGTCATAGTGCCGGTTCATGGCTTTCAGCACCCGGCTGGAGCCGGACTGGAAAGGAAGGTGGAGCTGCTTGGCAATTTTGGGGTAGGCTGCCATGGTGTCAAAGAGCTTTTTACCCGCATCTCTTGGGTGACTGGTCATAAAACGGATGAGAAAATCCCCGGGAATCTGGGCAATCTGGGAAAGCAAATCGGAAAAGTCCATGCCGCAGTCCAGATCCTTGCCGTAGGAGTTTACATTCTGACCCAGCAGGGTAATCTCCTTGGTGCCTCCGGCAATCAGCTCCCGGCACTCCTGCAAAATATCCTCCGGCTTCCGGCTCCGCTCCCGGCCCCGGACATAGGGGACGATGCAGTAGGTGCAGAAGTTGTTGCAGCCATACATGATGGAAACCCAGGCTTTCAGGGTGTCGTCCCGGAGCTGGGGAAGACCTTCCGCAATGGAGCCAGCCTCATCCTGGGTGTAGAAGGTGCGCTTTCCGGTGGTGAGCACCTGATACAGCAGCTGGGGGAACTGCCACAGATGATGGGTGGAAAAGACACCGCTTACATGGGGATAGCTTTTGCGGATCCGCTCCACCACCTGCTCCTGTCCTGCCATGCAGCCGCAGAGGAAAATTTTCTGCTCCGGGTGGCGGCGCTTGGTGTGGGTGAGGGCTCCCAGATTGCCGAATACCCGCTGCTCTGCGTGTTCCCGGATGGCGCAGGTGTTCATCACCACCACATCCGCTCTCTCGGCAGAGTCGCAGATGGCGTAGCCGCTTTCGCTGAGCAGTCCCCGGATCTGCTGGGAATCTGCTTCATTTTGCTGGCAGCCGTAGGTCTCCACATAGGCGGTGGGAATCCGGTTTTTGTCCAGCCAGTACTGGCGGATTTTATGACAAAAGGCAAACTGCTGCTGCAGCTGCTCCTGAGAAATCACTGTGGTTTTGGTATTCATGGAAAATCTCCTTTTGGGATACTTACTCAATTATAAATAATAGCATTTTCCTCGGTTTTTTGCAAGGTCTGGGAGGGAAAGAGGAAAGAGAAATTTTCTGTGAACAGACCGGTTGTGCCTTGCGTTTCCCGGGGATTCGTGATAAGATGAATAAAATTCTGCCCCGGTTTCCGGGAGAAAGAGGTAAATATGATTTGCAAGCATTGCGGTGCAGAGCTGCAGGATGAGGAACAGCTCTGCCCTGTCTGCGGAAAATCCCAGACGGAAGAAAAAACGGAAGAAGTTCCTCAGCCGGAAGCGGCAGTTCCGGAAGGGGAGGAAAGTCCGGCAGAAGAAGCAACCCAAGAGGAAGCGCTCCTGAATGAGGTGCTCTCCCAGGAGGAAGCCCAGGAGGAAACACCCGAAAAGTCTACTATGAAGCCCGGTGCCAAGCCCTGGCAGATTGTGACCCTGACATTGGTGTGTGTGGCGCTGCTGGCGGGTCTGGCATTTATGATTATCCGGGCGGTGAACGAAGCCCAGAAGCCCTCCCAGGAAACCAATCCCCCCGAAGCCACCCTGGAGTCTCAGCCCAGCACTCTGGGCACCTCTGTCCGGGGGAATTATGCGGTGACTGACGAGGAAGCCGCTGCCATGACCGATCAGGTGGTGGCCCGGGTTGGCGACCTGGAGCTGACCAATGCTGAGCTTCAGATTTTCTACTGGATGGGTGTGTATGATTTCCTGGAGAACAACAGTGCCTATCTTACCTACTATGGCCTGGATTTGACCAAGCCTCTGGGAGAGCAGGTGCAGAATCCCCAGACCGGGGATACCTGGGAGCAGTCTCTGCTGGAATACGCCCTCCAGACCTGGCACCGGTATGCAGCCCTGTACCAGAAGGGCATGGCAGAGGGCTTTACCCTCAGCGAGGACACCCAGAAGATGCTGGACAGCCTGGCAGAGAGTATGGAAGAGCTGGCCAAGGAGAATGACTACGAAACTGCCCAGGAACTGATTGCGGCGGACATGGGTGCCGGCGCCAATATGGAAGGGTACGAAGCCTACCAGCTCATCAACTGCTATGCTCTGGAGTACTTCCAGAAGCTCTATGAGGGACTGAACCCCACCGACGGGGAGATTGAAGCCTACTTTGCGGAAAACGAAGACACCTTTGCAGAAAGCGACATCACCAAAGAGAGCGGCTACACCGTGGATGTGCGGCATATCCTGGTGATTCCCGAGGGCGGCACCAAGAGCGAGGACGGCAAGACTACCACCTATTCCCAGGAGGAATGGGATGCGTGTCAGGCAGAGGCCCAGAAGATTCTGGACCAGTGGCTGGCAGGTGAAGCCACGGAAGACACCTTTGCCCAGCTGGCCGGGGAGTATTCGGAAGACCCGGGCTCCAAGTCCAAGGGGGGCCTCTATACCGGCGTGACCCAGGGCTATATGGTGGAGGAATTCAACGACTGGATTTTTGACGAAGCCCGGAAGCCCGGAGATTACGGTCTGGTAAAGACCAGCATTGGCTACCACATTATGTACTTCTCCGGAAGCCAGGAGATCTGGTACACCCAGGCCAAGAAGGCTCTGCTTTCCCAGATGTCCACAGACCTCATTGAAGGCATGCTGGAAGCGTATCCCATGGAAGTGGACTACCAAGCCATCGGACTGGGCTATGTGAAGCTGTCCTCTGACGAAGAATAAAAAATCGGGTGTGTCCCCAAAGGACACACCCAATTTTTAACCCATAAGCATCCAAATCCAGTACAAAAGACCGTAAATCACGCTGGCGGTGGTGCCGTACACAATCACCGGACCGGCGATAGTGAACATCTTTGCACCCACACCCAGAATGTAGCCTTCCGTTTTGAATTCCACGGCTGCGGCGCTGACGGCGTTGGCAAAGCCGGTGATAGGCACCAGGGTTCCGGCCCCGGCGTATTTTGCCAGGTTGTCATAGAGGCTCAGGCCTGTAAACAGGGCAGAAAGCGCCACCAAAGTCATGGAAGCGGCGGTGGAGGCGTCGGTTTTTTCCAACCCCAGGCTGCCGTAATAGTTCCACAGAATCTGCCCCAGCACACAAATGAGGCCGCCGATGACATAGGCAAAACTACAGTCTTTCAGAATGGGTGACGGGGGTGCCATTTGGGAAATCCGTTTGCCGTATTCCTTTTGTGTCATAATATCCCTCCCGGCACTATCTTTTCCCGCAATGGCTGCTTCATACAAAAAAAGTCCCATCTGCCGCAGCAGATGGGACTTTTTTCTTTTGATTAGCCCTCGAAATCGGCTTCCTCAGCAGCCACATCCTGGCTGTCTGCGGGAGCTTCGGTCTGGGTACCGCACTGGCAGGTGCAGCCCTCGTCGCAGTCGCACTCGTCGCCGCAGTCGCAGTCGAAATCACAGTCGTAATCGTCGTCGCAGTTGCAGGCGCACAGTTCGCAGCAGCCCAGAACCTTTTTGGCCCAGGCTACAATCTTGTCACCATAGGTGGCAATGACATACACAGCGCCGGCAATGGCAGCCAAGGCGGTGAGAACCTTCCAAAATGTTTTCATAACAGCATCCCTCCATGCTTAAAAGTATCACCGTTAGTATATCCAAAATTGGAGAAAAAAGCAATAGAAAAATTAAAGATATCCATACATTCCCCGGACACTCACTTCTCCGGAGTTGACGGTGCGAAGGGAACCGTCGGGAAGGCTTACAATCAGCCCACCGTCCCCGTCCAGATCCAGGGCATAGCCCGGGGTACATTCCTCCCCCCGGAGTAGCTGCACCGGCTGATGGAGGGTAATGCACAGGTTCTTGTAACCTTCCATAATGGCCTTTTTTCGGATGAAAAGCTCCCCGTTCATCCGGGTGAGGGACAGGGCCATGGCGGCAACCAGCCGGGGCAGGGACACTTCCTTCCCGGTGGTTTGGAGCAGGGAGGTGGCCTTGTCCCGCAGCTCCGGGGGGAAATCCTGGGGCATCTGACCGCAGTTGATGCCCACCCCGACAATGGCATATTCTACCAGCCCGGTGGCGGTGCTGACGGACATTTCCGTAAGGATGCCTCCCAGCTTCTTCTTTCCTGCAATCAGGTCGTTGATCCATTTGATTTTCGGCAAAAAGCCCGTGGCTTCTTCTACACCCCGGCAGCTGTACAGACCGGCGGCGCAGGTCAGGTGCATAAGCTGTTCCGGCCGTACCTGGGGGCGCATGAGCAGGGTTATGTATACCCCCATCCCGGCGGGAGATTGAAAGCTCCGCCCCATCCGTCCCCGCCCACCGGTTTGCTGGGCGGAGAGAATCAGGGTGCCGTTTGGTGCCCCGGCGGCAGCCAACCGTTTGGCCTCGTTGTTGGTGGAGTCCAGGGTGTCAAACCAGTGGATTTTCTCCCCCCAGTCCCCCTGGGGAAGAAAGGTAAGAATTTCGTCTTTCATGGCTTAGTCGATGTCCCGCAGCACCTGCTCCGGCGGGGTATCCAGCACCTCGGGATGGAGCATCAGCCGCTTGTAATACTTGAAGAATGCAGCGTAGTAGAACCCGTCCACAATCCGCTCATCCAGGGTGAACTTGCAGTCCAGGTACTTCCGCTGGACGATGGAGCCGTCCTCCTGCACTTCCAGCGCCCGACGCTTGCAGCCGAAGGAGGTAAAGACGGGAATGTTGCCGAAATCATACAGGTGGTGGTAAATGGGGGGAATGCCCAGAGAACCCATGGAGGTGAAGAACACGGAGCCGTGGAAGGGACTGACTTCCAGCAAGAACCGGGGAATGAGGCCAAAATAGTCCAGGGTTTTCAGCACCCACACGGTGAATTTCAGAAACACACCGGGCACCAGGGCAAAAGCGGCAGCGGTGTTGTCCAGGGTGGAGTCCAGAGGCGTATTCTTTACAATCTCCACCTGCTCGTTGATTTTCCGGTACACATCCTCGGCGGTGTCCATGGGGGTCAGATGTACCTTGATGACGGTCTCCGGGGAATCGGTGGTCATATCCTTTTTCACAGTCATGCAGAATTGCAAATCTGTGCCATGGGAGAAGATTTTCTGACCGGAGATGAACCGGTTCATCTTGGGGTACTTGGCAACGCTGTGGCAGTAGGCTGCTAGCAGCACATGAATGAGGCCGAAGCTCACCATGCCCTCTCTTCGCTTCTGACGGATATACCGCTCCACATTGGTGATTTCAAAGGAGGTTTCAAACTTGTTGTCCGACTCGTTCCGATTCACCATGATGTAAGGGACAATTTGATTGAGAGGCGGCTCGGTGCGAATCCGCCGTCCGTCGGACCGGTCTCCCCAGGTGGGATACCACTGGCCGACGGGATGGGGTTTGGCAGCAAAGATAATCAGCACCAGTCCCAGGGTCATCAGGGTGTCCGGCAGCATGGCTTTGTAATTTCCCAGGAAATCATAGGAAAGTGCGCCGGTGAACAGTCCCGCATATTCCATGGCCAGCAGAGCACTGCGGTGGAGATAAAAGACCGCTCCCAGGGGAATGAGCAGTATGGGAATCAGCAGCCACATGAGATTGGTCTTTTCTGCGGTAATCTGGGTATACATGGCAGCCACGAAAATCAGGGTAATGGCATAAAGAACAGTAATCATGGTATCCATGTATTGAAAGTCCACCGCTTCAAATACAAAGAAGAAGTAAATGGCAATGAGCCACACGGGAATGGCAGTCTTGTAGAAGTACTCTTTCCCGGCTTCCAGGACCATCAGGGCAAACAGCACGCAGGCAAATACCGGCAGAACGATTTGGCTCCACGCATCGGCTCCTTTCGTACCGACGACCAAAATGCGGGCCACAGCCGAACCTATCATGCAAAGCGCAGACAGCCAGGTCAGCACATTCTTGTTGCTGACGAACAGTGTGATTTTTCTATCCATGGCCCTCATTATAGCAAAAAGATTTTACCTGTCAACAAAAAAACGTCTGCCCCGGGGAGGCAATGTCATTAAGTTAAGAGGAACTAGACTTCACAGAAATGTGGGGTCTAGTTTTTTTATAATAATTTGGAAAAAGCACTTGACAAACAGGCAAAAATGTGCGGCCTTTTTGTTATCTGCGGA
>DVFK01000085.1 GCA_018713285.1 Candidatus Faecousia excrementigallinarum | reverse complement strand
TTCCAGGTGACCACCCTGGATCTTGCCAATGTGCCCAAGACCGAGGACGGAAAGGTGGACTTCACCCAGGACTTCTACGGCAAGCCCACCAACCTCACCGTGTCCGGCCAGCTCAACGGCGAGACCTTCGCCATGGCCTTCAAGAACATCTACACCTTCGGCCCCACCTTCCGGGCGGAAAACTCCAACACCACCCGCCACGCTGCGGAGTTCTGGATGATTGAGCCGGAGATTGCCTTCGCTGACCTGGGTGACGATATGCGTCTTGCTGAGGACATGATCAAGTATATCATCGCCTACGTGCTGGAGCACGCTCCCGAGGAGATGGCTTTCTTCAATCAGTTTGTGGATAAGGGCCTGCTGGAGCGGCTGAACCACGTGCTGAGCTCCGACTTCGGCCACGTGACCTACACGGAAGCCATTGAGATTCTGGAAAAGCACAACGACCAGTTTGCTTTCCCGGTGCACTGGGGCAGCGACCTGCAAACCGAGCACGAGCGGTATCTGACGGAAGTGGTATTCAAGAAGCCGGTATTCGTCACCGACTACCCCAAGGAGATCAAGGCTTTCTATATGAAGCTGAACCCGGACGGCAAGACCGTGGCTGCCATGGACTGCCTGGTGCCCGGCATCGGCGAGATTATCGGCGGCAGCCAGCGTGAGGACGACTACGAGGTTTTGAAGAACCGCATTGAGGAGCTGGGCATGAAGCCGGAGGATTACGACTTCTACCTGGATCTGCGGAAGTACGGCACCGCCCGCCACGCCGGATTCGGCCTGGGCTTCGAGCGCTGCGTCATGTACCTCACCGGCATGGGCAACATCCGCGACGTTCTCCCCTTCCCCAGAACCGTAGGCAACTGCGACCTCTAAGCGGCCGGGGTGCCCCCGGGGGCAATTTCGCACGGTGGCTTTCTACGATTCGTTACTTCCCTGCCCCACCCGGTATCGGCGGCGCACCCAAAGGCTCCCTTGCCAAAGGGAGCTGGCGCCGAAGGCGACTGAGGGATTCACAGCAGGCACTTTTCAAAAGCACAATCCGTTGTGAAGCGATACGCACCCATAGCTCCCTCCGGGAGGGAGCTGGCACGGCGCTAGCCGTGACTGAGGGAGCCAGCGGGCGGTAAGCTGACGGTTTGCTTATGGGGTGGTACTTGCCGGTGGTTATCGATACCCAATGGTGTTTTTACCCAGCTTTTTCCTACAATCGGCATATAAAATGTGACAGTCTTGGGGAGGTACCATCCCCGGCAGTCAAACGGGCTTTGCTCCCGATGGCTCCCTCCGTCTTGGGGCTGCGCCCCAAGCCACCTCCCTCCCGGAGGGAGGTATAAAAAACCTGCTGCAAACCCCTCGTTTGCAGCAGGTTTTTTCTTTATGCAATGCGCTTTGCTACGATTGCCAGACGGCCGTTGGTCTGGGAGTATTCGCAGGTGGACAGGCAGATGAGCTTGTCCCCGTAGACGGCGGTCTTGCCGGTGTCGAACATCTCCAGGGAGTGGCAGGTCTCGATAAATTTATTAAACTCCTCCTCATTGGCGGCGTTTACAAACTGGTTATACACAAAGCCCTTCCCCTTGGTGGCGGTGGTGCGGAACACGCAGATAATCTCGTAGGTGTGGTGCTCCTTCATGGTGTCGAACTGGATAATCTGGTGCTGCTTGTAGTATTCCTCATCCTTGTAGGACTGGAGGCTGCCGAACATGGACTTGTCCCGCATCCAGTGGCCGTAGATGGTGATGTTGTCCGTAGGCTCGTACACGTCGCAAGCCTCTTCAATATACAGACAGCCGTGGTTGTTGTTCTCCCGGTTGAAATCCCGGTACAGATAGTAGTTCTCCACCTCCGGCATATGCATCACCGGATAGTTCACCGGGGTGCCGTCAATGCGGATCCAGCCCACGGTGTGGCTGTTCAGCTCGTACACATCCGCATACTCCCGCAGCACCATTTCCTTCTCCCCGGTGTCGGAGTTGGTGACCTCCACCAGAGAATCGATGGTGATTCCCGGATTGGAAGGGTCCTCCGGGTTCTCCTCCCCGCCTTCCGAGGGCTGGGTGGCATTGTCCACCATGCCTGCCAGGTTACCGTATAAATCCGCCGTTTTCTTGGATTCCAGCAGGTAGTCCACCAGGAAGTAGCCGCTGACCAGGAAGATGGCCGCAAAAATCACAATCAAGACATTGAGTATCCAACGCTTCATGGTATCACTCCTTTATCCCCTATGATACAAGGTTTCCGCCCAAAAGTAAAGGGAAACCCCCATGGAAATTGTAAATTCTTCCATGGATTTCGGGAAGCACTCCCCAAAAGAAAAACATCTGCTTGCCAGGCAGAGAATTTCGTGGTACAATGGCCCTATGCAAAATTCCGGGGAGGTTTCCCCAGAAAAGGAGAGCTAATATGATACCAAGAGAAGTATGCAGGCAGGTTCTGGAGGCAGCCGCCTCCACCGGTGCCGATTATGCAGAAATTTTTGCGGAAAACACCGTCAACCACTCCATTTCCATGATTGCCTCCAAGGTGGACTCCATTAAGGACGCCGTGGTGGCAGGCGCCGGCATCCGGGTCTACAAAGGCCTCAGGAGCGTCATGGCCTCCACCGTGGACACCTCTCTGGAGGGGCTTCTCCGGTGCGCTTACCAGGCCGCCCAGGCCCTGGGAGAGGGCACGGCGGAGATTTCCATTGTGCTGAAAGAGCGGCTGTTCGGAGACATCCACCCCATTGAGATCGTCCCCAGCACCGTGGGCAACGGGGAGAAGGTGGACATTCTGAAAGAGGGCTACTTTGCCGCCAAGGAATATGATCCGAAAATTTCCCAGGTCAGCGGAACCCTCCTGGATGTGGACCATCAGATTCTCATTGCCAACTCCGAGGGGGTTTACGCCCAGGATCGGCAGATTCGTACCCGCATTGCCATCAGCGCCGTGGCGGAGAAGGACGGCCAGACCCAGACCGGTTCCTGCAGCCCCGGACGGCGGATGGGACTGGAGATGTTCCGCACCATTGACCCCCGGGAAGTGGGCCGTCAGGCTGCCCGGCAGGCTGTGGTGATGGCTGGAGCCGGCTACTGCCCCGCCGGTGTCATGCCTGTGGCCATTGACAACGGCTTCGGCGGCGTCATCTTCCACGAGGCCTGCGGTCACTCCCTGGAGGCTTCCAGCGTGGCCTACGGTCAGAGCCAGTTCTGCGGCAAGCTGGGCCAGAAGATTGCCAACGAGAAGGTCACCGCCATCGACGACGGCACCATCCCCAACGCCTGGGGCTCCATCAACATCGACGACGAGGGAACCCCCGCCCGGAAGAATGTGCTGATTGAAAATGGCATCCTCAAGTCCTACATGATTGACAAGTTCAACGGACGGCGGATGGGCATGGAATCCACCGGCAACGCCCGTCGGGAGAGCTTCGCCTACACCACCACCTCCCGGATGACCAACACCTACATCGCCCCCGGTGAGGACTCCAACGAGGACATCATCGCCTCCATGGAGTACGGCCTCTACGCCAAGCAGATGGGCGGCGGCTCCGTGAACCCCGTCACCGGCGAGTTCAACTTCGCCGTTACCGAGGGCTATATGGTTCGGAACGGCAAGATCTGCGAGCCTGTCCGGGGCGCCAGCCTGGTGGGCAAGGGCAGCGAAGTCATTATGAACATCGACATGGTGGGTAAGGATATGCAGATGGGCCAGGGCATGTGCGGCTCCTCCAGCGGTTCCGTCCCCACCAATGTGGGCCAGCCCCTCATCCGGGTATCTTCCATTACCGTGGGCGGCAGATAAGGAGGCAAAACAATGGAATTTCAGGAATTTAAGAACCTTGTGACCCGGAAGGCTGAGGCCATGGGTCTGACCCATTATGAGCTGTACTATCAGGCGGAAGCTTCCACCTCCGTCAGCGCATTCCAGCACGAAATCAACGAATTTTCCTCCTCTTTGGAGGGCGGCGTGTGCTTCCGGTGCATTGTAAACGGCAAGATGGGCTACGCCTCCACCCAGGCGCTGACAGAAGCTGAGGCTTCCGCCCTGGTGGAGCGGGCTATGGACAACGCCGCCGCTCTGGAGGCAGAGGAGCAGGTATTCCTGGTGGAGGGCGGCAAGACCTACGCCCCTCTGAACCGGGAGCCCTATGCCCTCCCCGAGACCCAGGCTCTCATTGACACAGTGCTCTCCACCCAGGAGAAGCTCTACGCCGCCGACCCCATGGTGGTGGACGGCTGTGCCACCCAGGGTATCTCCCTGTCCATGAAAACCGCCATCTGCAACTCCCTGGGACTGGATGTGTCCTACGAGAACACCCTGTCCGCCCTGGTGGTGAACGCAGTGGTGTCCGACGGAGAGCAGATGGAGGACGACTACCAGATCAAGGTAGGAAAGCTGGACACCATGGACACCCAGGCTGTGGTTTCCAAGTCGGTCAATATTGCCAAGGAGAAGCTGGGCGGTCAGGTGCCGGATACGGCTGTGTGCCCCGTGGTATTCACCGGCGAGGCTATGAGCGACCTGCTGGCAACCTTTAGCGGCGTATTCTCCTCCGAGGCCGCCCAGAAGGGTCTTTCCCGGCTGGCAGGCCAGGAAGGGTCTGTCATTGCCGCCCCGGTGGTGACTCTGGTGGATGACCCCTTCTACAAGGACAGCCCCATGCCCATGCCCTTCGACGCTGAGGGCTACCCCACCAGCCGGAAAAATGTCATTGCGGGGGGCAAGCTGGAAACCCTGCTGTATAACCTGAAAACCGCCGCTGTGGCAGGAAAAACCACCACCGGCAACGCCTCCAAGGCAGGCTACGACGGCACCGTGGTGGTCAGCCCCTTCACCATGTACCTGGAAGCCGGGGAGTATTCCCAGGAGGATCTGCTGAAAAAGGCGGGCAATGGTGTGTGCATCACCTCTCTGGGGGGCCTTCACGCCGGAGCCAACCCCATTACCGGCGACTTCTCCCTGCAGAGCCAGGGCTATCTCATTGAAAACGGAGAAAAGACCGTCCACGTCAAGTCCTTCACCGTGGCAGGCAACTTCTACGACCTGCTGAAGAATATCACCGCCCTGAGTAGCACCGTGGAGCTTCCCCGTGCCTTCGGCAAAACCGCCTTCGGCTCCCCCTGGGTGCTGGTAGAGAACCTCTCCATCGCCGGCAAATAGCGCCGGGGTGCCCCCGGTGGCAATGCGCACGATAGCTTTCTGCGGTTCGTTACTTCCCTGACCCGCCCGGTATCGGCGGCTTGTCCGCCGGCGGGCAGTGCCCGGCGGCGAGTCGCCGCTGACAATTTCGCACGGTAATCTTCTGCGAATCGTTACTGCCCCTCCAGTGCCCGGTATCGGCGGCCTGTCCGCCAAACCTATTCCATAAATTCGCCCGGTATCGTTACCGGGTGGAAATAGAAGCGCAAACCAAAGCCCCCCTTGCCAAAGGGGGGTGGTTTTGCCGGAGGCAAAACCGGGGGGATTCCGAAGTTCGCAGGTTTCCACATGGGTTTGTGCTTTCGGAAAGTGCCTGCTGTGGAATCCCTCAGACACGGCGAAGGCCACCGGGGGCTCCCCGGCCGTGCCAGCTCCCTTTCACAAGGGAGCCTTTGCGGGCAGTGCCCGCAACCAGTTTCGCACGGCAGCTTTCTGCGTGTCGTTACTTCCCTGACCCGCCCGGTATCGGCGGCTGACCCAAAGTCCCCCTTTTGCAAGGGAGGCTTTCTTTTTATTCCTTGACTGCCCCTACCAGGAGCATCATGGGGCGGCGCATTTCGTCCCGCATACCGGGAAGGGACAGCATTTCCGCCGGGGGCTGGGGCTCCACCACATGGACCAGGCGGAAGCCCTTTTCCAGCAGGGTGTTCAGGTAGGTGGTCAGGGTTCTGTGATACTTTCCCACCTTTTCTCCCAGGAAAATGGCCTCCCGGTACCCTTCATAATAGTAGTTATCCACGGGAAAATGGAGGATTTTCCCATTTTCATCGTAGTACCAGTCCTGGCTTCCGTAGGCGGTGAACACCGGGTGTTCCACGGAAAAGACAAAGCTTCCGCCCGGGGTCAGCCACCGGGCAATCCGGGAAACCATCTGGGGGAAGTCCCGGACATAGTGAAAGGCCAAAGAGCTTAGCACAATGTCAAAGGAATCCTCCGGGAAATCCAGTTCCTCCATGGCAGCACACCGATACTCTATCCCCGGCCCGGCATTTCGCAGCCGGGCGGCCTCCAGCATTTTTTCGGAAATGTCCGTACCCAGCACCCGGACTGCCCCATGGTCCCGGGCATACTTGCAGTGCCAGCCGTAGCCGCAGCCCAGATCCAGCACCCGCTTCCCGGCAAAGTCCGGCAGGATTTTTTCCAGCTCCGACCACTCCCCGGCCCCTTCCAGGCCCTTTTGGGAACGGAGCATCTGGCTGTACTTTTCAAAAAATACCGGGTTGTCGTATTTGTTTTCTTTCATATGTTTGTCCTCCCAGACAAATCTCATTTCTTAGGAAACTCTGAATAAAGAGGCAAGAGCTGGTAGCGAGAGATTTTTCGTCAGACAAAAGAATGGAAAACGGCGGAATACTTCTTGTATTTCCCGTTTTTCATTCTGCATGGATGGCGAAAAAGATCCGCTATCCAGCCGCAGACGATTTATTCAGAGTTTCCCTTATGTTGATTATAGCTCACGGGGGAAATTTTTCCACCGGAATTTGTTAAATTTTTCTTTCCCAACCGATTGACAATCCGGTAGGATTGGGGTAAATTGAGGGGAAATGAAAAGAAGGAGCATATCCATGTATACCCTTTTGCTGTGTCTAATCTATCTTGCCTTTATAAGCCTGGGGCTGCCGGACTCTTTGCTGGGGTCCGGGTGGCCGGTGATGCACCTGGAGCTGGGGGTCCCGGTGTCCTATATGGGCGTCCTTTCCACCATCATCTCCCTGGGCACCATTGTATCCAGCCTCTTTTCCAGCAGGCTTACCCGGCGGTTCGGCACCTCCGGGGTGACGGTCGCCAGCGTGTTCATCACCGCCGCCGCATTGCTGGGCTTTTCCGTTTCCGGGAATTTCCTTCTGCTCATGGTCTTTGCCGTCCCCTACGGACTGGGAGCCGGGGCCATTGACGCAGCCCTTAACAACTTTGTGGCCCAGCACTACTCCTCCCGGCATATGAGCTGGCTCCATTGCTTCTGGGGGGTAGGCACCATCGTCAGCCCCTTTGTGATGAGCCATGCCCTGACCCTGGGGGCCTGGAACCTGGGCTACCGGATTGTGGGCTTTTTGCAGCTGGGCATTGCACTGGTGCTGCTTCTGACCCTGCCGGTATGGAAGAAGGTTCCGGGACGAGTTTCGGAAGAGGAAAAGGCGGTGGGGATTCTGGAAACCCTGAAAATCCGGGGGGTTCCCAGTCTGCTGCTGGGCTTTTTCGCCTACTGTGCCATTGAGGCCACCGCCATGAACTGGGCCAGCACCTACTTTGTATCCGCCCGGGCTATCCCTCCGGAGCAGGCCGCCCGGTTTGCCTCCTTGTGCTACATCGGCATCACGGCGGGGCGGTTCCTGGGGGGCTTTGTGATGAACCGGCTGGGAGACCGGCGGATGATTGTGCTGGGGGCTTCCATTTTGTGCTGCGGCTGTGTCCTCCTGCTGATTCCCGGAAGCACCCCCCTGGCCTTTGCGGGATTTCTCATTATCGGCTTCGGCTGCGCCCCGGTGTACCCCTGTATTATCCACTCCACCCCCTACAACTTCGGGCAGGAGAACTCCGGGGCTATCATCGGCATTCAGATGGCTTCCGCCTACCTGGGCGCTACCCTCACGCCTTTGGCGTTTGGCGTACTGGGAAGAATTGCCGGGTTTTGGATTCTTCCCGTGTATCTGCTGGTCTTTGCGGCGCTGATGGTTTCTATGACGGAACGAACCTTCCGAATCACCGCAAAAAACAGAAAATAAAAAATGGTGCAGTCCCTTATTTGGGATTGCACCATTTTTATTGTCGAAAATTTCCGGCCATAATCCCAAGATACCCTTGGTATCCTATGAACAAAAGGAGGGATTGGGATGGCAAGGTTTGGAAAAATGCTGATTATAACCGCTGCGGCGCTGTTTCTTTGGGGCTGTTCCCCCCAGGAAGCCGCCCAGCCGCCCCATGTGGGGGTACAGATTCTGGTGCAGGACGAAAAGAATCGTCCCCTGCGCCAGTACACCCAGCCGGAAAAGCTCCAGAAGGTGCTGTTGAAGCTCCGCACCCTGGGCTATACCGGCCTGCCGGAAACCGACCCGGAGGGGCTTTCCGGGGAAACGCTCACGTTGCAGGTCCGCTTGGCAGACGGCTCTGACGCTGTCTATCAGCTGCGCCGGGGGCTGTACTTCCACCGGGATGACCGCCCCTGGAAGAAAATCGACCCGGAACGGGCTGCGGAGCTGGAAAGTCTTTTGCAAAATCTTCCCGGGGACGAACTCCCTACGGCGGCAGTTTTCCCCAGTCTGGGGAGAATTATCCCGGATTTTTCTTCTTAAAACCTTTCTTCCCGGCACTTCTGGCAGGTATCCCCGGCGGGGCGGAGGTGAAGCTCCTGGCTTTTAATGGTGACGGTGGTGCAGGGCGGGACAGACTTGGTGATGAACACGTTGGAGCCGATGACACAGCCCTGACCAATCACCGTCTCCCCGCCCAGCACCGATGCGCCGGCGTAAATGGTCACATCGTCGGCGATGGTGGGGTGACGGCGCTTGCCCCGGAGTTTCTGACCGCCCCGGGTGGACAGAGCGCCCAGCGTGACCCCCTGGTACAGCTTCACATGGTTGCCGATGATGGTGGTCTCGCCCACCACCACGCCGGTGCCGTGGTCGATGAAGAAATACTCCCCAATGGTAGCCCCGGGGTGGATGTCGATACCGGTGAGGCTGTGGGCGTGCTCCGTCATCATCCGGGGGAGCATGGGCACCTCCAGGGTATAGAGCACATGGGCCAGCCGGTAGACAAACACCGCAAACATCCCCGGGTAGGCAAAGAGAATCTCCGCCATGCTCCCGGCAGCCGGGTCCCCGTCAAAGGCCGCCTGCAAGTCCGTCTGCAGCATGGCCCGGACCCGGGGAATCTCCCGGAGAAAGGCAAGTCCCACTTCCTGAGCGTGGTGCATAGCCGCCTCCGGTGCCTCTCCCTGCCCCTCGTAAATCCGGGAGAGCTGCTTGGACAGGTTATACAGCACATCCTCCGTCAGAAGGGACAGGTTGGCCTCCACATGGTACATCCGGTAATTTTTCTCCCGGAAATAGCCGGGAAAGAGAATCCGGCGGAGCTTTTCCAGAAGCTGTACCACCACGTCGCCGTCGGGCTTTTGAAACAGCTCCATTTTGTCTATATCCCGATTCAGCCGGTAATCCGCCAGAATCGCCTTGGTCACCTGCTGAAGCTGCAAAGAAAATTCTTCCATAATCCATCCTCCTGGGCTTTTTTCCGTTATATCATACGGAGGATGGATTGTCAATGTTCCCATTGACACCCGGGAATGGCTGGGGTATAATTTTGAAAAAATCCCAGGAGGTGCTTATGGGTATTTATACTTCTTTGGCGGAGTGTGTGGGAAAGACCCCCCTGCTCCAGGCCAACAATCTTCAAAAATCCGAAAACCTCACCTGCCGGCTGCTTTTGAAGCTGGAAGGGTGTAACCCCGGCGGCTCCATCAAGGACCGGGCGGCCCTTTCCATGATTCAGGCGGCGGAGGAAGCAGGGCACTTGCAGCCCGGAGCGGTGATCATCGAGCCCACCTCCGGCAATACAGGCATCGGCCTTGCCTGGGTAGCCCGGAGCCGGGGCTACCGGGCGGTGATTGTCATGCCCGACTCCATGAGCCCAGAGCGGCGGCAGCTGATGGAAAGCTACGGTGCGAAAGTGGTGCTCACCCCCGGGAAGCTGGGGATGGCGGGCGCAGTGGCAGAGGCGCAGCGCCTGGCCAAGGAAACCCCCGGCAGCTTCATCCCCGACCAGTTCGGCAATCCTGCCAACCCCCTGGCCCACTACCGCACCACCGGCCCGGAAATCTGGCAGGATTCGGAGGGGCAGGTGGACATTCTGGTGGCAGGCGTGGGTACCGGCGGCACCATCACCGGCACCGGAAGGTTTCTCCGGGAGAAAAACCCCGGCATCTTCATCGCAGCGGCAGAACCGGCAGACTCGCCCTTGCTGTCCCAGGGGAAAACCGGGCCCCACGGCCTCCAGGGCATCGGCCCCAACTTCCTGCCGGAAATTCTGGACACCAAAATTTATGACCAGGTGATTCCCGTGACCCAGACCCAGGCGGAGAGCACCGCCCGGCTTCTGGCAAAGGAAGAGGGGGTGCTGGCAGGCATTTCCTCCGGTGCGGCTTTGTACGCCGCCCTGACCCTGGGAAAGCGCCCGGAAAACGCCGGGAAAACCATGGTAGTCATCCTCCCGGACTCGGGAGAGCGGTACCTGTCCACTGGCCTGTTCCGACCGGAGTCCCAGGGGAATTCATAAAAATTTATCGATATTATTGTATTTATATCTTGCATCCGGCGGCAAAATGTGGTATGATAGTCGGCGGTATAAAACATTGCAATTTATTAGGAGGAATTGCCATATGGATTACGCAAAAGAGTCCCTGCGGCTCCACGGCGAGTGGGGCGGCAAGATTGAGGTTATCAGCAAGGTTCCCTGCAAGACCAAGGAGGACCTGTCCCTGGCCTACACCCCCGGCGTGGCTCAGCCCTGCCTGGAAATCCAGAAGGACGTGAACAAGTCCTATGACCTGACCCGCCGCCACAACCTGTGCGCCGTTATCACCGACGGCACCGCCGTTCTGGGCCTGGGCGACATCGGCCCCGAGGCCGGTATGCCCGTTATGGAGGGCAAGTGCGTACTGTTCAAGTCCTTCGGCGACGTGGATGCCTTCCCCCTTTGCATTAAGTCCAAGGATGTGGACGAGATTGTCAACACCATTTACCTGCTCTCCGGCTCCTTCGGCGGCGTGAACCTGGAGGACATCTCCGCTCCCCGCTGCTTCGAGATTGAACGGAAGCTGAAGGAAAAGTGCGACATTCCCATCTTCCACGACGACCAGCACGGCACCGCCATCGTCACCCTGGCTGGCCTGCTCAACGCTTTGAAGGTCGTGGGCAAGAAGAAGGAGGACGTGAAGATCGTCACCTCCGGAGCCGGTGCCGCCGCCGTCTCCATCGTGAAGCTCCTGCTGAGCGCTGGCTTCAAGAATGTGGTCATGACCGACCGCACCGGCGCCATCTATGCCGGCCGGGAGAACCTGAACTGGGTGAAGGAAGAGATGGCCCAGGTCACCAACCTCCAGAAGGAGACCGGCTCTCTTGCCGACGTCATCAAGGGCGCTGACGTGTTCATCGGCGTGTCCGCCCCCGGCACTCTCACCACCGAGATGGTCAAGACCATGAACAAGGATGCCATCGTGTTCGCCTGCGCCAACCCCATCCCGGAGATTTTCCCGGATGAGGCCAAGGCTGGCGGCGCCAAGGTCATCTCCACCGGCCGTTCCGACTTCCCCAACCAGGTGAACAACGTCCTGGCCTTCCCCGGCATCTTCCGGGGCACCTTCGATGTCCGGGCTTCCGACATTAACGAGGAGATGAAGATGGCCGCTGCCGAGGCTCTGGCAAACCTCATCTCTGACGAGGAGCTGTCCCCCGACTACATCATCCCCCTGGCCTTCGACGAGCGGGTAGGCCCCGCCGTAGCCAAGGCCGTCGCCGACGCCGCAAGACGCACCGGCGTAGCAAGAATCTAAGGAATCTCTGAACAAATCGTCTGCGGCTGGAAAGCTTATCTTTTTTGCCATCCATGCAGAATGAAAAACGGGAAATACATACAGTATTCCCCTGTTTTCCATTCTTGTGTCTGACAAAAAATCTCTCGCTGCCAGCTCTTGCCTATTTATTCAGAGCTTCCCTAAAACAAAGAACCCGTTGCAAAGCTCTCGTTTTGCAACGGGTCCTTTGTTACGCCGCACCCCATAGCTCCCCCGGGAGGGAGGTATATACGACAGCCTTCTCCAAAGTAATATGCCGGGAAAATAAAAAAACGGGGTCTGCCGCAAAACAACCTTTTTGCAGCAGACCCCGCTTTATCGTTTTTTACTCCTGCTTTTTGTCCCCTTTGTTTCGGTTCCGCAGGTGCATATACACGGTGTTTTTGGAGATATTCAGCAGCTCCGCCACCTTCACCACCGCATCCTTGATGTTGAAAATGCCGTAATCGTCCAGCTTGCAGACGATGCTCTTGTTCTTGTTGGAGGGGGTGATGGTATCGTCTGCCATCACCTTCCGCCGCACATCCTCCAGGGCGGACACAATCAGCTCATCGGAGTTGTCCACATAGGTCTCCTGCCGGGGGCCGGAAAGGGTGTGGCTGGGGGTCAGGGACGCCAGAATATCGGACAGGGGGGTGTTCATGTAAAAATTGATGCACAAAAGCCCGATAATCCGGTTCTGCTCTCCCCGGATGGCGATGGTGGTGGATTTGAGGGGCTCTCCCTTTTTGTTGATGCTGAAATAGGTGATGTGGTCCTCTCCGGTTTCCTCGAACTTCTCCAGCATATCCAGAGCCAGATCCGTGATGGGCGCCCCCACCTTCCGACCTGTGTGCTGTCCGTGGAGGATGTTCACCACGGAGTGCTCATAGGTCTGCAGGGAGTGAAGGACTATCTCGTATGCCTCCCCCAGATACCGCCCCAGGCCGTCTATGAACTGGGCATAGGAGTCCAGCACCTGCCGGTCAATGAGGGTGAGGGAAACGGGTCGTTCTGCCATAAGGTATCCCCTTCTTTTGTAAGTCTACCTTGGATTATACCATAAAAACGACCCGTTGGAAAGGCTTATTTCCGGAATCTTCCAGGGAAGGTCAGCAACGCCTCCCGGATTCTCAGCAGGGCCTGACGCACCTTCTCCGTGTCCCGGTACACGCCCAGCACAATCCGCAGGTGTCCTTCTCCCCCGGGGCCGTAGTTGTCCCCGGCGTTCACCGACACCCGGGCTTCCTTCAAAAGCCAGGCGGCAACCTCTCCTGCAGAGCCCAGGGTGGACACATCCACCCAGCACAAAAAGCCCGACTCCGGCAGCTCCACCGACACTCCGGGAACGGAGCCCAGGATTTCCACAGCCAGGTGCCGCCGCTTATCAAAGGCGGTGCGGAATTCCTCCATAAACCCCGGGTTGTCCAGGGCGGCCTCCACCGCCTTCTGGCAGGCGGTATTGGTGGCCCCCAGCACCGACACGGCGTTGGCGTACATGGTGTCCATAATCTCGTCGCTGCACACCAGATACCCCACCCGCAGACCGCTGAGCCCCATCCCCTTGGAGAAGGAGAACACGGTGACGGTTCTTTGGAACATATCCGGCAGGGCGGCGGGGGTAATCATCTCGTTTTCGTAGCAGAAGTCCTCAAAGGCCTGGTCGCAGATGAGCACCAGGTCATGCACCAGCACCACCTGCCGGAGAATCTCCAGGGACTGACGGTTAAATACCGTAGTGGTGGGGTTATTGGGATGGGTCAGCACCACTGCCTTGGTCTTTTCCGTAATCCGGCTCTCAAAGTCCTCCCGGCAGAACTGGAAGCCCCGCTCCGCCTGCAAGGGCACCGGCACCGGGACGCCCCCCATAATCTTTACATTGAGGAAGTTGTTGGGATAGCTGGGGGCGGGAATCAGAACCTCGTCCCCGGGGGCGATGAAGGGCAGCATGGCAAAGTACAGCCCGGAGTCGGAGCCGGGAGTGATGAGGATGTTCCGCTGGGGGTCCACCTTCAGGCCGTTGTGCACTTCCAGCTTCCGGGACAGCTTCTCCTTCAGGGTGGGGCTGCCGATGGGGGCGGTATAGTGGGGGGCGGAGATATCCTTCACCGCAGCCAGCAGAGCCTGCTCCACCGCCTCCGGCATGGAAAAGTCCGGCATGAAGGGGTCGGCCCAGCCCATAAGGGCGATGCCCTGCCGCTCCATCTCCTGGTAGGCATTTCCCACGTCCGCCTTTTCCACCGCCGCAAAAAGGCCCCCCTGGGCCTGGGCAAAGGCAGGAATCATTTTTTCACGCATGGTCTCACCTGTTTTCTCTGAAATTTACAAAGCCCCCGCCGCCCCGTGGGCCGGGGCGGTGGGGAGATAGGAGGAAGTGAATTTATGCTTTTTCCTCGTCAAATCCAAACACATAGGTCAGGACTGCGGACACCACAAAGGCGATGGCAAAGGCTGCCATAACCAGCCACACATTGGAGGGCTCTTCCCCGATGAACATGGCGAAGTTCAGGAAGGAGGGGCCGCCCATGGCATAGGCCTTCAGGGCGAAGCAGGAGGCGAAGGCACCGCCGCAGGCGCCGCCGATGGCAGCAGCCAGGAAGGGCTTCTTGAACTTGAAGTTGACGCCGTAGATGGCAGGCTCGGTAACACCGGTGACGGCAGCCACGGTGGCAGAGGCGGCGATGGTCTTGGTCTTTTTGCTCTTGGCCTTCAGCCACACGCCGAAGGCAGCGCCGGCCTGAGCCATGTTGGCGGAGCCGCTGGCGGGGGACAGGTAGTTGAAGCCCTGGGTGGAGATGCCCTGGGTCAGCACCGGCACCATGCCGTGATGGATGCCCAGCACCACCATAGAGGAGTAGATGCCGCCGTAAATCATGCCGGCGAAAATGCCGCCCTTCTCAAAGAGCAGGTTGAACACGTCAGCCAGCCGCAGGCCAATCCAGTTGGCGATGGGGCCGATGGTGATGAGGGCCACCGGGGTGGCAATGAGCATGGTCAGGCAGGGCACCAGAATGATTTTCAGAGCGCCGGGGATGATCTTGTCAAAGAGCTTCTCCACATAGGAGGCAAACCACACGGCAAACACCATGGGCAGCACGCTGGAGGAGTAGTTCACCACGGTGAAGGGAATCCCCAGGAAGGAGTAGGTGGAGGTGCCGTCCGCCAGGAGGGTTGCCCAGGTGGAGGACATCATGGCGGCGCAGATGGTCAGGGCCACATACCGGTTCATGCCGAACTGCTTGGCGGCAGAGGCTGCCAGCAGGAAGGGCAGGAAGGTGAAGATGCCGTTGGCAATGGTGTTGATTACGTTGTAGGTGTTGGAGGTGTTGTCCAGTCCCAGCACCACAGCGATGGTGAGGATGGCCCGGACAAGACCGGCACCGGCCAGGGCCGGAACGATGGGGTTGAAGATGCCGGCAACGGTCTCAAAGAACCGGGTCAGCAGGTTCCCCTTCTTGTTCTTCAGCTCAGTTTTCAGGTCCTGGGGCTTGTCCAGATTCTCGTTGATCTGGGCCTCCGCATTCAGGCCGGTGAACTGGATGAACTCCTTGTAAACCCGGCTCACCTCCGGTCCGATGATGATTTGGGTCTGGGTGCCGTTGTTCACCACACCCATCACCATGTCCAGCTTCTTGATGGCCTCCTCCTTGACCTTGGACTTGTCCGCCAGGGTCAGGCGCAGCCGGGTCATGCAGTGGGTGGCGCTGAGGATGTTCTCTTTTCCGCCGATGTTGCTTAAGATATCTGTGATAAGCTGTTGATACTTCATTTCTTTTTATCCCCCTTTTCTTTATTTGTGTGCGATTACCTCAACCTCGCACAAGGCTCCTTTGGGAATCTCCCGCACCGCCACGCAGGAACGGGCAGGCTTGCCGGTAAAGTACCGGCCATAGACCTCATTGAAGGCGGCAAAGTTTCCCATGTCCGACAAGAAGCAGGTGGTCTTTACCACATTTTCATAGGTCATGCCGGCAGCCTCCAGCACCGCACCCACATTCTTCATAGACTGCTCCGCCTGCTCCTCAATGGTGGCGCCTGCCAGAAGTCCCGTATCCGGGTTCACCGGCAGCTGACCGGAGGCAAACAGAAAGCCCTCCACCATCACGCCCTGGGCGTAGGGTCCGATGGCCGCCGGTGCCTTCTGGGTCTCAATTTTCTCCTTCATGTTTCTCTCTCCTCCTCTTGAGTGAAATTTTTTATTGCACCGTCATTATATTACTGAAATATTTATAAGTCAAGCCGTCATAATGAAAAAATTTTTATTGCTATTTTGGTATAATCTGCTATAATGGAGTTACCAATAAAAAATAATTTACTAACGGAGGTATCCTATGAGTTCCTTAAAACCCTTTCCCCAGGATTTTCTGTGGGGCGCTGCTTCCGCTGCCAACCAGTGCGAAGGGGCATGGAATGTGGAGGGCAAGGGGGTCAGCATTTCCGATGTGATGACATCCGGCACCCACAAAAGCCCCCGGAGAATCACCCCCACCATTGACGAGAGCAAATACTTCTACCCCTCCCACGAGGCGGTGGACTTCTACCACCGTTACAAAGAGGACATTGCCCTGTGCGCCGAAATGGGCTTCAAGATCTTCCGCATGTCCATCAACTGGACCCGGATTTTCCCCCAGGGCAACGAGACCGTCCCCAACGAAGCCGGCCTGGCCTTTTACGACAAGGTATTTGCGGAGCTGAAAAAGTACAACATCGAACCCCTTGTGACCATCTACCACAACGAAAACCCCTTCTGCCTCACAGGCCTTTGCAACGGCTGGCAGGACCGGCGGTGCATCGACTACTATATGAACTTCTGCCAGGTGCTCTTTGAGCGGTACAAGGATGTGGTAAAATACTGGATTCCCTTCAACGAAATCAACTGCCTTACCACAAAGCTGGGCAACTGGAACCACGCCGGTATTCTCCACCCCGGCACGGAGTTCTTCACCGACCAGGTGGACGAGCCCAGCGCCCGGTTTGCGGCTCTGCACCACCAGTTTGTAGCCAGCGCCCGGGCGGTGAAGCTGGGAAAATCCATCAACCCCAACTTCCGCTTCGGCACCATGATCTGCCACATCACCGTCTATCCTCTCACCTGCGACCCGGAGGACATTTTGCTTACCCAGCAGGAGGATATGCTCCGCAACTGCTTCAGCGGCGACGTGCAGGTCAAGGGCATCTACCCCTACTACATCCGCCGGTACTTTGAGCGCAACGGCATCTCCTTTGAGATTACCCAGCAGGATTTGCAGGACATAAAGGAGGGCACTGTGGACTTCTACTCCTTCAGCTACTACATGTCCAACTGCATCACCGGTCAGAAAAACGCCGCCCAGGTCTCCGGCAATGTGATGGGCGGTGCCAAGAATCCCTACCTGAAAGCCACGGAATGGGACTGGCAGATTGACCCCAAGGGTCTGCGCTATACCCTCAACCGGGTCTACGACCGGTACCAGGTGCCCATTATGGTGACGGAGAACGGCCTGGGGGCCCGGGACGTGGTGGAGGACGGGAAAATCCACGACGACTACCGGATTGATTACCTGCGCCAGCACATAGAGCAGATGCGCCTGGCCATCGACGACGGGGTGGATCTGATTGGCTACACCCCCTGGTCCACCATGGATTTGGTGAGCGTGTCCACAGGAGAGATGGCAAAGCGGTATGGCTTCATCTATGTGGACCGGGACGACGCCGGCAACGGCACCCAGAACCGGCTGAAAAAGGACAGCTTCTACTGGTACCAGAAGGTAATCTCCAGCAACGGCGAAAATCTGTAAAACACAAGCCCCGGGATTTTTCCCGGGGCTTGACTTCACCGTTATGGGGGTTATAATAAAAGCAAATACATGGGAAAGGCGGAATCTGCCATGAAATCCAAGGTTTATTTTTCCAAAACGCTCACCCCCGAAAAGGTGCTGGAGCTGTACCGGGCCCTGGGCAAGGACCTTCCGGGGAACATCGCCATCAAGCTCCACTCCGGTGAGGTGGGCAACCAGAATTTCCTCACCCCGGAATTCTGGAAGCCGGTGATTGACGCCGTGGGAGGCACGGTTGCCGAGTGCAACACCGCCTACGAAGGCTCCCGGAACACCACCGAGCGCCACCGGGAGACCCTCAAAAAGCACCGCTGGGTGGAATACTTCCCGGTGGACCTGCTGGACGCCCAGGGTCCTGACCTGGAGCTGTCCATCCCCAAGGGCAAGGTAATTAAGAAGAACTACATCGGCAAGGACACCGCCAAGTACGACTCCATGCTGGTCCTCAGCCACTTCAAGGGACACCCCATGGGGGGCTACGGCGGAGCCCTGAAGCAGCTTTCCATCGGCATGGCCTCCTCCTTCGGCAAGGCCTATATCCACGGCGCCGGAGAGCCGGAGAAAATCTGGACGGCAGACCATGACCGCTTCCTGGAATCCATGGCAGACGCCGCCTCCTCCGTTGTGGAGTACTTTCACGGCAACATCGCCTACATCAACGTGATGAAGAATATGTCCGTGGACTGCGACTGCTGCGCCGTGGCAGAAGACCCCTGCATGCAGGATATTGGCATTCTGGCATCGTGTGATTCCATCGCCATCGACCAGGCCTGCATCGACCTGGTGTACGCCTCCAAGGACCCGGGCCGGGATCACCTGCTGGAGCGCATCGAGAGCCGCAACGGCATCCACACCATCGAGGCTGCCGCCGCCCTGGGCTTCGGCTCCCGGGAATACGACCTCATCTGTCTGGACTAAAACACTTTGCCCCGGAAGGCTTTCCTTCCGGGGCAATTTCTTTACAGTTGATCCAGATTCAGTGAGAATGCTCCCAGGCAGTTTTCCATGAACCAGTTTAGTTCCGGGCTGTCCAGGGCTTCCAGCGCCTCCAGCGTCTGCCGGGCGGCGGAGTCAAACTCCGTGTTTCCCGCCTTCTGCTCCTCCACGCATTTGATGTAGGCCGACAGCTTATCCGCCGCCTTTACAATGGGCAGCACTTCCCGGTCCTCCTCCAGCACATAGCCCTCGTAAGCCTTCCGAAGCTGGGGCGGCAGCTTGTCCAGCAGCTGTTCCCCGGCGATTTTCTCCACCTGCTTGTAGGCGGTTTTGATGGAAGGGTTATAGTACTTGATGGGGGTGGGCAGGTCCCCGGTGAGAATCTCGGAAGCGTCGTGGTACAGTGCCGCCACGGCGCATTTTTCCGGGTCCGGGCCGGGAAGCCCCAGAATCTCCCGGCGGATGAGCCCCAAAGCATGGGCCAGCACCGCTACCTGGTGGGAGTGCTCCTGGATATTCTCGGAAAAGGTGTTGCGCATGAGACCCCACCGGGTGATGTATCGCATTCTGCTAAGCAATGCGTAAAATTCATTGGCCATAGTATTCCTCTTTCATGGTTTCCAGCATCCGGGGAAGATCCTCCGGGGCATGGCAGAAGTGGGTGGCTCCGGCAGAGCGGAGGCAATCCAGATCCCGGAAGCCCCAGGTAACGCTCAGGCAGGGCACCCCGGCATTTTTTGCCGTTTCCACATCCACCTGGCTGTCCCCGATGTAAATGCAGCCCTGTACCCCCAGGGCTTCCATGGTCTTATGCACCATGGCGGCGTTGGGCTTTCGGGGGCAGTCGGGAGCCTCTCCCCGGGCGTAGAGGCTGGGAAAATAAGCCTTTCCCAGAATCTTCACCGCCTCGTCCGGCTTGTTGGACACCACCGCTAAGGGGTACTTCTTCCCCAGCGCTTCCAGGGCTTCCGGAATCCCCGGGTAGGGACGGGTTTTTACCTGGGTGTGGGCGGCGTAATAGGTGCGAAAACAAGAGAGCACCGGCTCCGGGTCAGCACCCTTCGGCACCGCCCGCTCCATAAGCTTTCCTGCACCCTCTCCCACAAACTGCCGCACTTCCTCCAATGTCCGCTCCGGGTAGCCGAATTGGGTCAGGGCGTAGTTGACGGCGTCCTGCAAATCCTCCAGGGTGTCCAGCAAGGTGCCGTCCAAATCAAAAATCATGGCAATTTCCATGTCAAAAACCTCTGTTTTTCAGAATCCGAATATCCTGCCCCACGAAGGTCAGCCGCTGAAAGCTCCCCTGAAGCCGGGAGGCAATCTGGGGGGAGTAGCGCCCCGCCACCTCGTCCATGGTCAGGTTCGTGGAGATGACCATGGGCTTTCCCGCCAGCAGCCGGTCGTTAAGGAGGTTATAAAGGGCAGCGGTGACGAAATTTCCCGGCAGCTCCGTGCCCAGGTCGTCCACAATCAGCAAATCGCAGGCTTCCAGCCGGGCAACTGCCGCCGCCGTCTCCGGGGTGGGAGAAAATCGGTTCCGCTCCAGCTTCTGGAACAGGTGTCCTGCCGGTTCATAGTCCACGGAAAACCCCTGCTCCGTGGCGCTGGTGGCGATACAGGCGGACAAAAAGGTCTTGCCCAGCCCGGTGCCGCCCACAAACAGAAGATTCCCCTTATCCAGAGAGAAATTCTCCCCATACCGGCGGCACACGGCAAAGTTCCCCCGCATCACCGCCCGGGGACTGACCCCCAGCTTGGGGTCCACGGCATCGGAATAGTATTCCAGGATAAAGTCCGTAAACCGTCCCTCGCCGCAGGTAAGAAGGGCCAGCTCCTTCTTCTGCTCCTGGCGGCACAGCTCCAGAAGGCAGGAACACATCCGGCTTCCCACATAGCCGGAGCCGCCGCAATGGGGACAGATGGGGTCCTCCCGGGCATACTCCGGGGGGAACTGGGCTACAATCAAGTCCTCCCGCTCCTGCTGCAAGGTTTGGTTTTCCTGCCGCACCTGCTCCATGGCAGCCCGGGCGTCTCCCCCCTGGGTGAATACCGCCTGGGCGGCGGCGGTCATGTTCCGCCGCAGCAGCATATCGATTTCCCGCACCCGGGGGATGGCGGCGTACACCTGCTGCTGGTGCTGCCGCTGGCGGGACTCCCAGTCCGCCTTTTGGCTTTCCAGCTTTCTTCTGGCCCGGCTGATAATCTCCTGACTGTATGCCATGGCTTATCCCTCCTGCAAAACTTTCTGGATGGCTTCCAGCTCTGCCTGACCCAGCTGCCCGGTAGCGCCCTTGACAGGCTTTTTGTCCCGGGTCTGAATCTGCTCCAGGGTGAGAAGCCCCGCCTCCTGCCAGCGGCTGAGGATTTTGTTCATGTAGGCCCAGTTGAGGGCCCCGGTGTTGAGACAGGTGCGCTCGTAGGCCAGGGCGATGGCATCCTCCTGGAAGCCCCAGTCCAGCCACTGCTGGGCGTACCGCTCCTCCCCGGCTGTGAGGTTCCGGCCCCGGATTTGCAAAATCCCCATAAGCCGTCCCAGGCGGCTGCGCCGGTGGTTCTGGTTCTGGATGTAGGCCACCGCCTCCTCCATGGTGTCGATGCCCTGCTCCGCCCAGGCGTAGGCCTCCTTCTCGATGGTACGAAGGGAGGGGTTCCGGCTGCTGCCCTTCTGGCGTGCCCGCTCTTTACAGTAGCACACCAGCAGGGAGATTACGTCCCCGGAAAGACCTAAGTACCGGACAAAGCCCAGAAGGATTTTCAGCTCCTCGGTGTTCAGGTTCCGTCCCAGCTGCCGCTGCACCTCCCCATAGAGGGAGCGGAAGCTGTCGTCTTTGTCCACCGCCCGGATGACGTCCTCCTCCGTATACCGGGGCGCCTCCCCCAAGGGCAGAGGCTGGCGCTTATCGTCCTGCCACAGTCCCAGCTGCCGCAGAGCGGCGGCGGCGCAGGACAGGCGGCTTCCGGTGAGGTGAAGCTGCCGGTCCGCCAGGGCCATATCGTTCCCGGCGGCAAGGTACAGGTACAGTAGGGCTGCGTCCGGATTTGCTGCCAGGAGCAGCTTTTGCAAATGGTCGGCAGGAATGGTCAAGGTCTGATTCATAGCTGCTCCCTTCTTTCTCTTTTTTTCTCAGGTAAAGTCTATTATAGCACAGGATTCTCCCCGATACAATGGTAAAAACCGGCGGGCGGCGAGTCGCCGCAGACAATGCGCACGGTAGCTTTCTGCGATTCGTTACTTCCCTGACCCGCCCGGTATCGTTACCTTGCAGAAGGCTTCCGTTTATACCTCCCTCCGGGAGGGAGGTGGGCAGGAAAGGGGCCCGCTGCAGTATTTTGCAACGGGCCCCTTGGGGACATTATTCATCTGTTGGCTCGTCGTCCGTCAGGGTGGGCGGGTCTACCTGGGCCTGGGTCATGTTCTTTCCCAGAGAGTAGAAGAACACGTTGTCCCGGGCGGGGGTCAGGTCTGTGAGCAGGCCCCGGGTGGCATACACCGCATAGCTGCGGAACAGAATGGGGGTGATGTAGCCGTTATCCATAATGTTCTGGTGGAGGGTGTAGAAATTGCCGCTGTTTTCCAGGGCATCCAGGCACAGAGCATAGGTGGTGCTATTGTCCACACCGCCGTAGCTCAGGGCTCCGTAGGTATAGAAGAAGGCGGACAAATCCATGTTGGGGGACAGCTTGGTCTGGCCCAGATACATATCGAAATTCCGATAATACAGGGCGTCCAGATACTGCTGCTGGGGCAGCTCCTTTACGGTGGCGTTGAGGCCCCCGTCTGTGAGCATCTGGGCGATGTCCCTGGCCACCCGCACCCGGAGGGAGTCGGAGCTGTTCACCAGAATTTCCACCGAGTATCCCACTACCCCTGCATCGGCAATGGCCTTGGCGAACTTGGCTTCGTCAAAGGCATACTGCTCCGCCAGGCTCTGGGAGTAGTAGGGGAACTGGGGAGAAGCCGGCAAAGTTGCACTCCGGGCAAAGCCCCGGTAATAGGTATCCACAATCTTGTCCCGGTCGATGGCAAAGGTCAGGGCAGAGCGCACCTTGGGGTTGGACAGCACCGAGTTAGAGCTGTTGCAGGCCAGGTACAGGAAAATTCCGTTTTCGCAGTCCCACAGCTCATAGTCGCACCGGTAGTCCGCATAGTTGTCGGAGCCCGGGTCGGCACACACCAAATCCAGGGTTTCAAACTGGAAGGTATCCCGGATCTGGGTGGTGGATTCCGCCGGAATCAGGGCGATGGCGGAGGCGGTGACCACCAAATCCGACTGGCACCACCAGTCCGTCCGCCGCTCCAGGCAGGACTCGGCCTTGTTGAGAATATAGGGCCCGGTGCCCAGGGGCTGCTCCAAATCCAGCTGGTTGGCTTTCAGAATGGGAATGTCCAGAAGCAGGGGCAAATCCTCCATGGGGGTGTCCAGGGTGATGACCAGGGCATCCCCGGAAATCTCCATGGTGGAGATGTGGGTGAAGCGGCCTTTGTAGTAGTCGCTTTCCTTGGCGGCTTTCAAAGAGGCCAGCACATCCGCCAGCACCAGAGGTGTGCCATCGGAGAAGGTGGCTTTTTCAATGGTGAAGGTATATTGGCGCATATCCTCCGACACGGAGTAGGTCTTGCACAGCTGGGGCTCCACCTGATAGTCCCGGTTGGTGACAAAGAGACTCTGATACAGGAGGGAAAAGAGTGCCCGGTTGGTGTAATCCGTGCACACAAAGGGATTCATGGACACATTGGGATAGTAAGTCAGGGTCAAATCCTGCACCTCATCCTCCCCGGTGGGGCGGCTGACCGGGGTGCTTTCCCCATCTTCCGGCTGCAGAGCGTCTCCGGTGGGCACATATTCGCCCCCCCGGCTGCAGGCGGCCATGGAAAAGAGCATAGCAAGAACAAGGAAAATTCCCAGCAGCTTTTTCATCTTTCCACCTCCCCGGCAACAATCACCGCTCCCTGGCTGCCCCGGAGGCTTCCGGTGCGCCGGTGGGACCAGAAGAGGGTTTCGTCACAGTGGGTGCACAGGCGGGAAACCTCCACCTGCCCTACCCCGGCCTCTTCCAGAATCCGGGCGTTGATGCCCTTTAAGTCTACATAATATTTCTCTCCCGCGGGACGGATAAAGGTCTCCGCCTCTTTTCCCAGGGCGGCAATCATGGCCTCCGGCACGTCTCCGTGGGTCTCAAAGCAGCAAGCCCCAATGTTGGGGCCGATGGCGGCGTGGATGTCCCGGGGGTTGCAGCCAAAGGCTTTTTCCATCGCCTGCACCGCTTTCTCCCCGATCCGGGCGGCAGTGCCCCGCCATCCGGCGTGGACAGCCCCTACGGCGCCGGTTTTCTCGTCCCACAGCAAAATGGGGGTGCAGTCGGCGGTGAACACCACCAGAGCCAGCCCCGGGGTGTTGGTAACGAGGCCATCGCAGGGGGTAAGCTCCGGGGCGTACAGTCCGGCACCGGCTTCGGGCAGCCCCACCACCCGGACGATGTCCGAGTGGGTCTGGGTGGAAAGCACAGCCTTTTTGGGGTCAAATCCCAGGAGATTTCCCAGAATCTCGTAGTTTTTCAGCACATTTTCCCAGTCGTCCCCCCGGTGAATGCCGATGTTGAGGGAGGAAAGGTGCCCCTGGCTCACACCACCCAGACGGGTGGTGAAGCAGTGGGGGGCGGCAAGCCCTTCTGCCTGCTGGCAGGTAAGGGTTCCATAGGTCAGGGTTTTCACAGCCATAGGCGCTTACTGGTTCATACCGGCGGCAATGTCCTTGTCCCGGCAGCACTTCTTGTACTTCTTACCGCTGCCGCAGGGGCAGGGGTCGTTGGGGCCTACCTTGGCGGCTTTCCGCACCGGCTGGGGCTTTACCGTCTTGTCGGGGGTTCCGGTGGCGGCAGTCTCCTTGGCTACCTTCTCCCGCTTTACCTCCTGGTTGGTCCGCAGCTGCACCAGGAACATCCGGCGGACAGTCTCCTCCCGGATGGCCTGAATCATGGCCTGGAACATCTCGTAGCCTTCCTCTTTGTAGGCTACCACCGGGTCATGCTGGGCGTAAGCCCGCAGGCCGATGCCCTGCTTCAAATCGTCCATGGCGTCGATGTTGTCCATCCAGTATTCGTCCACCACCCGGAGCATGACCACCCGCTCCAGCTCCCGCATGATGGCTTCGCCGTAGTGGGCTTCCTTCCGGGCGTAGGTGTCCGCCGCCATGGCGTACACCGCCTCTGCCATCTCCTTCTCCTTTGTTCCCTCGGGAGGCAAAGGGGCATTGGGGGCAAAGTAGATGCCCCCCAAACGGGTGCGGATGGAAACCAGAGCCTCCGCATCTGCTACGCCGCCGTTGTGGCTCATGGCCTCGGAGCAGGCGGACTCCACCACGCCCCGGAGCATATTCAGGATATTCTCCTTCAAATCCTCCCCGTCCAGCACCTTCTGACGCTGGGCGTAAATCACCTCACGCTGGGTGTTCATCACGTTGTCGTATTCCAGCACGTTCTTTCTGGCCCGGAAGTTCCGGCTTTCCACCGCCTTCTGGGCGTTCTCCACGGCGCCGGAGAGAATCTTGGCATCGATGGGGGTGTCCTCGTCCAGACCCAGCCGGTCCATCATGGTCATCACCCGTTCGGAGGAGAACAGCCGCATCAGGTCGTCCTCCAGGCTCAGGTAGAACCGGCTCTCGCCCGGGTCGCCCTGACGGCCGGAACGGCCCCTCAGCTGGTTGTCAATCCGCCGGGACTCGTGGCGCTCGGTGCCGATGATGAACAGGCCTCCTGCCTGGCGCACTTTTTCTGCCTCGGCAGCGATTTCCGCCTTGTGCTCGCTGATGAGCTGGTTGTACCGCTGGCGGATGGCCAGAATCTCCGGGTCGTCGGTTTCGGAGAAGGCATTGGCCTGGGCCAGCAGGTTCTCGTCCTCCTGCTCCTTCCGCAGCTGGGCCATGGCCATAAACTCCGGGTTGCCGCCCAGCATAATATCCGTACCACGGCCTGCCATGTTGGTGGCGATGGTGACGGCGCCGAACTTACCGGCCTGGGCTACAATCTGGGCTTCCAGCTCGTGGAACTTGGCGTTGAGCACATTGTGAGGAATGCCCATCTTCTTGAGCATTTTGCTCAGGAGCTCACTCTTTTCAATGGACACGGTACCCACCAGCACCGGCTGACCCTTCTCATGGCAGGCCTTCACCTGCTCCACAATGGCCCGGTACTTGCCCGCCTGGGTCTTATACACTGCATCCGGCCAGTCCTTCCGCTGCACCGGACGGTTGGTGGGAATCTCCACCACATCCAGCCGGTAGATGGACTCGAATTCCTCCGCCTCGGTCAGAGCCGTACCGGTCATGCCGGAGAGCTTGTCATACAGCCGGAAGAAATTCTGGAAGGTGATGGTGGCCAGGGTCTTGCTCTCCCCGGCGACGGTCACCCGCTCCTTGGCCTCAATGGCCTGGTGCAGACCTTCGTTGTACCGACGGCCGTACATCAGCCGTCCGGTGAACTCGTCCACAATGATGATCTGACCGTCCTTCACCACATAGTCGATGTCCTTTTTCATCAGGCCCCGAGCCTTCATGGCCTGGTTGATGTGGTGGGAAAGGGTGGTGTTCTCGGAATCCGCCAGATTCTCCACCCCGAAGAACTTCTCTGCCTTGGCAATGCCGGAGGCGGTGAGGGACACGGTGCGGGACTTCTCGTCCACAAAGTAGTCGCAGTCGTAATCGTCCTGGACTTCCTTCTCATCGGTCTTGGCAAAGACCTGCTTCCGCAGTCCTGCCACAAAGGTATCCGCCATCTCGTAAAGCTTGGAGGAATCCTCCCCCTTGCCGGAGATAATCAGGGGGGTACGGGCTTCATCAATCAGGATAGAGTCCACCTCGTCCACGATGGCAAAGGCATGGCCCCGCTGCACCAGCTCCTGCTTGTAAATGGCCATGTTGTCCCGCAGGTAGTCAAAGCCCAGCTCGTTGTTGGTGCAGTAGGTGATGTCGGCGGCGTAGGACTCCCGCCGCTGGGCGGAGGTCATGCCCGGGACAATCAGGCCCACGGACAGACCCATATACTTATAGACCTTGCCCATCCACTGGGAGTCACGGGTGGCCAGGTAATCGTTTACCGTCACCACGTGGACGCCCCGCCCGGTGAGGGCATTGAGGTAGCAGGGCAGGACGGCAACCAGGGTCTTGCCTTCGCCGGTTTTCATCTCGGCGATTCTGCCCTGATGGAGGATGATGCCGCCCATGAGCTGCACCGGATAGGGGCGCATCCCCAGCACCCGGCTGGCTGCCTCGGAAACGGCGGCAAAGGCCTCGGGAAGCAGGGCGTCCAGGGTCTCACCCTGGGCCAGCCGCTCCTTGAACTGCCGGGTCTTGTCCTGCAGCGCCTCCTGGGACAGAGCCTCATACTCTCCCCGGAGAGCGAGAATCTTGTCCACCAGGGGCTGAATCTTCTTGATTTCCCGCTGGGAGCGGGTGCCGAACACTTTTGTGAGAATTCCCATAGTTTAGCTCCTTGTCAATGGTCAAATGGAATCGTGCTGTTTCCCCATCGGCTCCGTCTGGTCCTGAATGAGAAGCAAATCGGAGATGATGGAATTGGAGATGAGAAACCCCTTGGGGGTCAGATGCCAGCGGCCGTCAAAGGTTTTCTGGGCCAGTCCCTGCTCCCGGAAGGTGACAAGGGCTTTTTCCAGAGGGGCAAAGGGCAGCAAAAACCGCCGCTCATACACCTGGGGGTCCATACCGGTGACGGTACGCAGACGCATCATGATATATTCTCCGGCTCGCTCCCGGGGGGGCACCTGCTGCACTTCCCGCAGCACCTGCCCGCCGGCGGCAATGCCGTCAATATACTGCCTAAGGCTCCGGACACAGGCAAAACGCTGCCCGCCGAAGTCGGAACTGGCGTCCGGGCCGAAGCCTAAGTAGGCGCCGCCGTTCCAATATTTCAGATTGTGCCGGGACACATTGCCCTTGCGGCAGAAGTTGGAGATTTCGTACTGGCGGTAGCCGCAGCTTCTGAGAATCTCCACGGCGGACAGGTACATATCCGCCTGGGTATCGTCGTCTGCCAGGTTGCAGAACTCCTGATACTCCGCCAGGGGTGTCCCTTCCTCCACTTTCAGGCCGTAGCAGCTGATGTGCTCCGGGGCCATGTCGGAAATCACGTGTTTCAGGGTGTCCTCCCAGGCTTCCAATGTCTGCCCCGGCAGACCGTACATGAGATCCACCGAGAGGTTACGGAAGCGGTGCTTCCGAATCCGCTCCACGGCGTGCTTGGCCTGCTGGTAGTTGTGGGGTCTGCCCAGCTTCTTGAGGATGTTGTCGTCGTCGCACTGCACCCCCAGGCTCACCCGGTTGAAGCCCTCGTTCCGCAGCCGCCGGAGAAGCCGGTCGGAGACGGAATCGGGATTGGCCTCAAAGGTAATCTCCGCCTGACCGGACACGTCGAAGCTCTTGCGGATGGCGGAGAGAATCGCCGCCATGCCCTCCGCCCCAAAATAGGTGGGAGTGCCGCCTCCAAAGTAGATGGTGTCCACCAGATAGTCAGGAGCCAAAGCTCCCGCCTCCTTGATGTGGGCGCACACCGCTTTCAGATAGCCTTCCAGCAGGCTGTCGTCCTTACTGGTGACGGAGTAAAAATCGCAGTACTGGCATTTGCTCCGGCAGAAGGGCACATGAATATAGATCCCCAGAGGGGTTTTGTTTTTCCTTTGGAGAAAAGCCATGGTTACCTCCTATGCTTCAAAAGCCCAGAAGCTCCTTCCGGGCGTTATAAAATTCTGATAGATTTTCCTCCACCACGGGAATTTCCCCGTAGGAATATTCCAGCCACCATTGCAGCTCCAGGTTTTCGTCATACTGGTGGACGGTGAGCAGGTTCCCCCGGCCGTCGTAGGTCATCTGCACCCGGGAGATGAGGCCGCCGGAGGGATTCCGCTTTTCCTGACCCAGCCGGAAGCCCTGGGCATTGTACTGATAGGTGATGGTGGCGGGGGGCGAACCGGCATCATCAAAGGTCTGCTCCTTCAGCAGCCACCCCCGGCTGTTGTAGGTGTACTGGGTGCAGTCCAGGAGGATTCCCTGGCTGTCAAACTCCTGCACCTTTTCCAGCAGGCCCCGGTCGTTGTAGGTGTAGCTGGTGTACTGGCTCAGCACGTCCCCCACGTACAGCTCCTGGGTCTGGAGCAGCCCCTGGCTGTCGTAGCTGTATTCCTGGCGCACCAGTCCTGCCTCTGTGTGGATGCGGTTTCCGGCGGCGTCATAGTTGTGGTAGGTGACTTCCAGCCCGTCCTTGGGCTGAATGGCCGTGACCCGGCCCTCTTCGTCGTAGCGGTAGCTCTCTTTGGCCTCCTGCTGACCCTGGGCATCGTACCGGGTGATGGACTGCAAATTGCCCATGGCATCGTACTGAAGGGTCAGGTAGTAGTTGAGAAAGCCGTCGGGAAGATTGCACACGGCAGAAACCGGGGTCAGCACCTCCACCGTAGGCTGGGTTACGGTAGGCCGGGGGGCATCCGTGGTGGGCGGGGGGTCGGTAGGCGTGGGCTGCGGGGTGCAGCCCCACAGCAGTGCCGCCAGCACCAGGGCGGCCAGCCTTTTTCTTTTGACGGGCATAGTGTCCCTTCTTTCTTGGATAAAGCCTCGGGGAAGCTCTGAATAAATCGGCAAGAGCTGGTAGGAGGATTTATTCAGAGTTTCCTTAGTCCTCGTCCAGCTTCAGCACAGCCATGAAGGCCTCGGAGGGGACGGACACGGTGCCGAAGGTGCGCATCCGCTTCTTGCCCTCCTTCTGCTTTTCCAGCAGCTTCTTCTTCCGGGTGATGTCGCCGCCGTAGCACTTGGCAAGCACATCCTTCCGCAGGGCCTTGATGGTCTCCCGGGCGATGATTTTGCCGCCGATGGCAGCCTGAATGGGAATTTCAAACTGGGCTCTGGGAATGTTCTCCTTCAGCTTTTCGCAGATTTTCCGGGCTCTGGGGTAGGCGTTGTCCGCAAAGAGGATGAAGCTCAAAGCGTCCACCACATCGCCGTTGAGAAGAATGTCCAGCTTCACCAGCCGGCTGGGCCGGTAGCCGATGAGCTCATAGTCCAGACTGCCGTAGCCCCGGGTCCGGGACTTGAGGGCGTCGAAAAAGTCGTAGATGATTTCGTTCAGGGGCATCTCGTAGTGCAGCTCCACCCGGTGGGCGTCCAGATACACCATGTCCTTGAACTCGCCCCGGCGGGAGGTGGCCAGCTCCATGATGTTGCCCACATACTCCTGGGGCGCCATGAGATTTACCTTTACAAAGGGCTCCTCTGCCAGCTGGATGTCTGCCGGGTCGGGATAGTCCAGGGGGTTGTCCACCATCAGCACCTCGCCGTTGGTCTTGGTGACCCGGTAGACAACGTTGGGGGCGGTGGTGATGAGGTCCAGGTTGTACTCCCGCTCCAGCCGCTCCTGGATAATCTCCATGTGCAGAAGGCCCAAAAAACCGCACCGGAAGCCAAAGCCCAGGGCGATGGAGGATTCCAGCTCATAGGACATGGAGGCGTCGTTCAGCTTCAGCTTCTCCAGAGCCTCCCGCAAATCCTGATACTTGGCTCCGTCTGCCGGGTAAATGCCGGAGTAGACCATGGGCTGTACCTGGCGGTAGCCGGGCAGAGGCTCCGAGGCGGGGTTTTCCACGGAGGTGATGGTGTCGCCCACCTGGGTGTCGGATACATTTTTAATAGAGGCGGTGATGTAGCCCACCTCTCCGGCTCCCAGAGCCTCCCGGGGAGTAAGCCCCAGAGGATTCATGGTGCCGACCTCCACTACCTTATATACAGCGCCGGTGGCCATCATGCGGATGTCCATGCCGGGACGGACGGTGCCCTCCTTGATGCGGGTGTAGACGATGACACCCCGGTAGGAGTCGTACTGGCTGTCAAAAATCAGAGCCTGCAAGGGTGCATTCCGGTCACCCTGGGGGGCAGGGACGTTCTTTACAATCATTTCCAGCACGGAATGGATGTTGATGCCATTTTTGGCGGAAATCTCCGGGGCATCCTCGGCGGAAATGCAGATAATGTCCTCAATCTCCGCCTTGACCTCTTCGGGACGGGCAGAGGGAAGGTCGATTTTATTGATTACCGGCAGCACCTCCAGCCCGGCGTCGGTAGCCAGGAAGGTGTTGGCCAGGGTCTGGGCTTCCACGCCCTGGGAGGCATCCACCACCAGCACGGCCCCTTCGCAGGCCGCCAGGGAACGGGATACCTCATAATTAAAGTCCACATGGCCCGGGGTGTCGATGAGGTTCAGGGCATAGACCTGCCCATCGTCTGCCTGGTAGGAAAGCTGGACGGCGGTGGCTTTGATGGTGATGCCCCGCTCCCGCTCCAAATCCATGGAGTCCAGGATTTGGTTTTCCATTTCCCGCTGGTCGATGGCGTGGCACTCCTCCAGCAGGCGGTCTGCCAGGGTGGACTTGACGTGGTCGATGTGGGCGA
>DVFK01000084.1 GCA_018713285.1 Candidatus Faecousia excrementigallinarum | reverse complement strand
TGCCAAGAAATTGGTGAGAATCCTTTATTCCCTTTTGAAAAAGAATACACCTTATTCACTTTTTTATCCGCAAATTTCTGCTTGACTTGTTATAGTTGGTCTCAGTCAAAAATCAAAGATTTTTGCCAGCTCCCTTTGGCAAGGGAGCCTTTGGCTTTTCCCTATTACGCACCTATATCATCTCGTTGTCGAAGTACCAGCCGTCAATTTGCGCTTTACACCACGCCCCCCGATGAAACAATACACCCCCGATATGCACAAAGCATACCGGGGGTTTTGTATCGTCTATTTCCGTAAACAGAGGTCAGACCTGACAAGCACCCTGAAATTCTACGTGGAGAGGTAGAATCTGAGGGCAGGCCTGGGAGAGGGTGGGCAGCTTCTCTTCCAGTTTTTCCCGGAGGGTGTCGTCCCGGGTGATGCACAGCATGGTAGGGCCTGCCCCGCTGAGGCAGAAAGCAGCACCTAAATTCCGTACCAGGGCGGCGATTTTCTCGTAGCCGGCAATCATGTTTTTCCGATAGGGCTCGTGAAGCCTGTCCTGCATGGCGGTGCGAAGAAGCTGCTCGTCTCCCAGCTCCAGGGCTTTCAGCACCAATGCGCCGTGGGCGATGTTGTGCACCGCATCGGCTCTGGGAATCTGTCCCGGCAGCACCTCCCGGGCAAGGGCGGTGGAGATGGGGTAGTCCGGCACCAGGGCCAGAAACTGCCACTTCGGGTGCAGAGGGAAATTCACCGTCACCGGCAGACCCTTGTCCACCATGGAGGCGGTGAGGCCGCCGTAAAAGGCGGGAGCCAGATTGTCCGGATGCCCCTCCATGGCGTTGGTGATGTTGAGAAGCCCCTGGGTGGACAGCTTGTTTCCTCTTAAGATGTTGGCACCCAGGGCTCCCGCCACCAGCAAAGCGGCGGAGGAGCCCAGACCCCGTCCCACGGGAATCTGGGAATCGATGTGGATTTTCACCCCCCGGATTTCCTCCTGCAAAGAGGAAATCACGGCGCAGTAGGCGGTGTAAGCCAGATTGTCGGGGCCTGTAAAGCTTTCGTCGCAGCCGGTAATCTCCAGCCCGGCTTCCGTTTCCTCAAAGGTCACATAGGTATAAAGGCTCAGGGCACAGCCGAAGGCGTCAAACCCCGGCCCTAAGTTGGCGGTGGTGGCAGGCACCCGAATGGTCACTTTGCTCAAGTTTCTCTCTCCTTACAGTCCCAATACACAGGACAGCATTTCTTCTTTGGGAATCACCCGGGTGTGAAGCCGGGGTTTCTGGGCAAGGCCCAGAAGGTTTTTGGGGACGGGAACGGCGGTTTTCTCCCGGAGCCGATCCAGGGCGGCAAAGCCGTCTTCCGGGGCGGCTTCTCCCAGGGCGGAGAGCACCGCCTCCGGGAACTTGTAGGGGGAGGCGGTGGAGAGCACCACCATGGGGGTATCGTCTCCGGTTTTTGCCCGGTACTCCTCTGCCACCGCCCAGCCGGCGGCGGTGTGGGGATCGCAGAGATACCCCAAGTCGCCGTAAACCCGGGAAATGATCTCCTTCCCCTTCTCATCACTGCACCAGCCGCCCCAGAACTGGGCCTGGATTTTCTCCAAAAGGGCTTCCGGCAGGGTGTAGTGCCCCTCCTTATTTAACTTTTCCATCAGGTCTTTCACAAGAGAAGTGTCCCGGCTGACAAAGTACAGTAGGCGCTCTAAATTGGAGGAGATGAGAATGTCCATGGAGGGGGAGATGGTCTTGTGCAAGGGACGGCGACGGTCATAGGTGCCGGTGGTGAGAAAATCCGTCAGCACGTTGTTTTCGTTGGAGGCACAGAGGAGCTTCCCTACAGGAAGTCCCATCTCCTTTGCCAGGTACCCTGCCAGAATGTCTCCAAAGTTTCCTGTGGGCACGGAGAAGTTCACCTTCTGCCCCCAGGCAATCTCCCCCCGCTGCAAAAGGTCGCCGTAGGCCTTGAAATAATAGGTAATCTGGGGGGCAAGCCGTCCCAAGTTCATGGAGTTGGCGGTGGAAAGGCGGCGGTCAGCGGCGGCAAAGATGCCCTTCACCCCGGACTGGGCATCGTCAAAGTTGCCCTTCACCCCGAACACAAAGACGTTGCTTCCCTCCTGGGTCACCATCTGGGCCTCCTGCACCTGGGAGACCCCGCCTTCGGGGTAAAATACGCAGATTTTCACCCCGGGCACATCCCGGAAGCCCTCCAGGGCCGCCTTTCCCGTGTCTCCCGAGGTGGCGGTGAGGATGAGAATGTCCTCTTTCATCCCTTCCTGGGTCTTAGCGGCGGTGAGGAGCTGGGGAAGCATACAAAGAGCCACATCCTTGAAGGCGCTGGTGGGGCCGTGGAACAGCTCCAGCACCGTAAACGGCCCGGCTTTCACCGTAGGGGTCACCTCCGGGGAAGAAAACTTCCCGGTATAGGCCCTTTCCACCAACTTTTCCATGGGGGAAATCCCGGGAAGGATTGCAGAAATCACCCCAGTTGCCAGGGGCAGAAAGGGAAGATTCACGAAGGCCCTGGCATCTACCTGGGGAATTTTTTCCGGCACGTAAAGCCCCCCGTCCGGTGCCAGCCCTTCCAGCACCGCCCGGGCGCAGTCCGCCCGGCAGCTTTCATCTCTCGTGGAATGACAGAACATAACAATCCTCCTTGAAAAGCAGGGTATTTTTCCGGCTGTATGCACAAAAACCGGGGTTTCCCCGGAATATACTTGTTTTTTTGATACTATTGCAATTTGCGTAGGTATATGATATACTGTTTCCGGTAAAAAGGCAAGTGTTTTCTGTGGAAGAACTTTTGTTTTTCCAAGGGGCACCAAAAAGGGAGGATTACGGAATATGAAAATCGGACTGCTTGGTTTTGGCGTGGTAGGCAAAGGCGTTTATGAGCTGGCTCGAATGCGCCAGGATATGCAGGTGGCAAAGGTGGTATGCCTGGAGGACATCACTTTGCCGGATGCCCAGGTAACCCGGGATTTTCAGGATGTCCTGAATGACCCTTCCATCGACACGGTGGTGGAAGCCATGGGTGGTCTGCACCCGGCTTTCGAGTTTGTGAAAGCTGCCATGGAGGCGGGGAAGAACATCGTCACCTCCAACAAGGCTCTCGTTGCCACCTTCTATGACATTCTTGTGCCCCTGGCTCAGGAGAAGAAGCTGAGCTTCCGCTGCACCGCAGCGGTAGGCGGCGGCATCGGCTGGCTGTCGGAGCTGGAGCGCTCCCGGCGGAGCCAGACCATCCAGGAAGTGGGGGGCATTATGAATGGCACCTGCAACTACATTCTGGACGCCATGCACCGCACCGGCCTTTCCTACGACGAGGCACTGAAGCAGGCCCAGGGCCTGGGCTACGCCGAGGCAAAGCCTGCCACGGACGTGGAGGGCATCGACACCTGGCACAAGATTCTATTGTCTTCCAACGTGGCTTTCGGTGTCACCATGGATAAGGATTCTGTGCCGGTTTCCGGCATTTCCCAGATTGGACCCCAGGACGTGGCGGCCTTCCAGGCTCACGGTCTTGTGTGCAAGCTGGTGTCCTGCGCCCGGCGTACAGAAGCCGGCATCAGCGCCTATGTCCAGCCCACCTTGTATCCCCAGGGTTCTTTGGAGGCGGCGGTGCCTTCCAACTACAATCTCATTACCTTCATCGGCTCCGCCTCGGAGCGGATGAGCTTCTACGGTCAGGGTGCCGGACGGTACCCCACCGCATACAATGTATTGCAGGACTGCATTGACGTGCTCTCCGGCAAGCCCTTCTATGTGCCCTACGGCCCGGTGGTGCAGGCCGTCAACCAGGAGCCCCTCCGGTTCTACGTCCGTGGGGCAACGGATTCGTTCCTGGAAGAGAACACCCAGGAGCACTGGGGAGAGGGCATTGTCACCGCCCCGGTTGCGGTGTCCCGGATGCACCGGTGGCACAAGGAACATCCCCAGGCCTTCCTGGCGGCCCTGTCACAGGAATAATTCTTCTCGGAAGGAAGGAAGAAAATGCTGAAAGTAACGAAATTCGGCGGCTCCTCCATGGCCGACGCCGGGCAGTACCGGAAGGTGCGGGACATTATCCTGTCCGACCCGGAGCGGCGGGTGGTGGTGGTCTCTGCCGCCGGTAAGCGGAATAAAAACGACCACAAAATCACGGACTTACTATACCTGTGCTACGCCCACGTCCAGTACGGGGTGAACTGCGACTCGGTTTTTGACATGATTCGCTCCCGGTACCTGGAAATCCGGGATGAGCTGGGGGTAAAGCTGGATCTGGAGCGGGAGTTTGCGGCTCTCAAGCAGCGGCTGGAGGAGAAGTCCATCTCCCAGGACGCCCTGGTGAGCCGGGGCGAGTATTTCTCCGCCAAGCTCATGGCTGCATACCTGGACTTCCAGTTTATCGATGCCGTGGACTGGGTGAAATTCCATATGGACGGCACCGTGGATAAGGCCACCTCCTACCAGGCCCTGAGGTCTCTGGCTACCGGCAAGGGCGTGGTGACTCCCGGCTTCTACGGCCTTATGTCCGACGGTCATATCCGCACCTTCTCCCGGGGCGGCAGCGACATCACCGGCGCTCTGGCAGCGGCGGCCCTGGATGCGGATGTGTATGAAAACTGGACGGATGTGTCCGGTATCCTCATGGCAGACCCCCGGATTGTTGACAATCCCCTGCCCATCCCCGAGGTCACCTACGACGAGCTGCGGGAGCTGAGCTACTCCGGTGCCCAGGTGCTCCACGAGGGAACCATCTTCCCGGTGCGGGAGAAGAACATCCCTCTGAATATCCGCAACACCAACGACCCCCAGCACCCCGGCACCATGATCAAGGAATCCTTCGACACCCCCGCAGACCCGGACCGGTTCATCACCGGCATCACCGGCAAGAAGGACTTTACCATCATCTCCATGTCCAAGCGGGGCATGAGCAACGAGGTGGGGGTGCTGCGGCGGATGCTCTCCGTGCTGGAGCGGCACAATATCTCTGTGGACTACGCCCCCAACGGCATCGACAATGTGTCCGTGGTGGTGTCCACCGAGTCTGTGGCTTCCAGCCTGTATGCCATTTTGGGAGAGATTCAGCAGGAACTCCAGCCGGACAGCCTGCAAGTCCATGACCAGATTGCGGTGGTGGCCGCTGTGGGACGGCAGATGGCCTCCCGCCCCGGCGTATCCGGCAAGCTCTTTGCCGCCCTGGGCAAGGCGGGTATCAACATCCGCACCATCAACCAGGGTCCTGACGAGCTGAACATCATCTTCGGCGTGGATAACCGGGACTTTGCTGAGGCCATCCGGGTGCTTTACAACAGCTTCGTGAAGTAAGGAGGAACACAATATGAAAGAATATACCGTTGCTGTCCTGGGCGTCACCGGCGCCGTGGGACAGGAAATGATCCATGTTTTGCAGGAGCGGAACTTCCCGGTGGGGAAGCTCATCCCCCTGGCCAGCGCCAGAAGCGCCGGCAAGACCGTAACCTTCCGGGGTGAGGAAATCACCATCCGGGAAGCGGGCGAAAATGCTTTTGAGGGCGTGGACATCGTCCTGGGCGCTGCGGAAAACGACGTGGCCCAGGCTCTGGCCCCGGCAATCGTCAAGGCCGGCGCCGTGTTTGTGGATAACTCCTCCGCCTTCCGGATGGACCCCAACGTGCCCCTGGTGGTGCCGGAGGTAAACCCGGAGGACGTGAAGAAGCACAAGGGCATCATCTCCAACCCCAACTGCTCCACCATCATCACCCTGACGGCGGTGAACCCCCTGAACCAGTTCGGGCCCATCCGCACCATGGTGGCTTCCACCTATCAGGCAGTGTCCGGCGCCGGTGCCGGCGGCCCCATTGAGCTGCAGCAGGAGGTGGAGGCCCTCTCCAGGGGGGAGAAGGCAGAGCCCAAGGTGTTCCCCTACCAGATTGCCTACAACCTGATTCCCCAGATCGGCGGGGAGCAGACCCAGGGCTACACCAGCGAGGAAATGAAGATGCAGAACGAGGGCAGAAAGATCATGCACCTGCCGGAGCTGCTGGTGACCTGCACCTGTGTCCGGGTGCCGGTGGTCCGCAGCCACTCCATCTCCGTCACCTGCCACTTTGACCACCCGGTAACTGTGGAGCAGGCCCGGGAGGCCATCGCTGCCGCCCCTGGCTGCAAGCTGATGGATGACCTTGCCAACAAGGTCTACCCCATGCCCCTGGACACCTCCCATCAGGACACGGTGTTTGTAGGCCGGATTCGCCCGGACCTCACCGACCCCAACGGCATCACCTTGTGGTGCTGCGGCGACCAGGTAAGAAAAGGCGCCGCCACCAACGCCATCCAGATTGCGGAGCTGCTCATCAAAGAGTAAATCAAACAGAAGTCCCCGATACCCAACAAAGGGCATCGGGGATATTTTCATGTCCATAAACGAAGCCCTCTGCAAAGTAACGATACCGGGCGCAAAAAGGCTCCCTTGCGAAAGGGAGCTGGCAAAAATCTTTGATTTTTGACTGAGGGATTCACAGTGGGCACTTCCAACTCCCACAAATCCAATGTAGAAAAGTACGCACCCCATAGCTCCCTCCGGGAGGGAGCTGTCACCGAAGGTGACTGAGGGAGCAAGCGGGCGGTGCAGTTCCGGTTTGCTTTGGGGGTGGTACTTGCTGGCGGTCATCGTCACCCGGTTACAGCTTTTCAGTCTGTTATCCAATCAGCCTTCTGCAAGTGCTTGCCAGCAGGGCCTTACTTTCTTGCTCCGGCAAGAAAGTAAGCAAAGAAGCCGGCTCAAGGGGGGAACAACTCGCTCCCGCTCGAATTGTCCCCCCCTTGAGAATCCCCCGGGAGGAACCAGCCGGGATTGACCCTTCGCTTTGGCTCGGGTGCGGGGTTTCAGCCTCTGCACCCGTTTTGGTCTGTGGTTTTTGGGGAGTGCTTCGTTCCCACACTGCCGATTGAAAGTCTGAAAAAGCCCGGTATCGCTCAATAGAACGATACCGGGCGGGGCAGGGAAAGAACGATTCGTAGAAAGCCATCGTGCGAAATTGACACCGGCGGCACGCCGGGGCTCCCTTGCGAAAGGGAGCTGGCAAAAATCTTTGATTTTTGACTGAGGGATTCACAGCGGGAACTTTCCGAAAGTACAGACCAATGTGGAAAACTGCCGGCCTTTTATCCCCCCGCCTCGGCGGTGCCGAGGCACCCCCCTTTGGCAAGGGGGGCTTTGGTCTTTGCACCTACTACACCGCAGTAACGATACCGGGCACTGGAGGGGCAGTAACGATTTGCTGAAAATTACCGTGCGCATTGCCAACGGGGGCACCCCGGCTGCGGGCACTGCCCGACCCGGCGCTCAAAGTTCTTCAATAAAGACAATGCCGGGGATTTTTGTCAGCTCTTCCAATAGCTCTATGTGGCTGGTGCGGCGCTGGGCACGGAGGGTGGCAAGGTAGGCTCTTACCCCTTGCTCTGTGTGGGCGTCGTGCTCACGCTGCAGCTCGTGAAGCTCCAGATTCCGGAGCCGCAGTTCCCGGAGGAAATCCCCCACGGAAAAGTCCGTGGCCATTTCCACATAAACCTCAATGGTCCGGGCGTTGCGCTGGAGCTTGTTGTCCATCCGGTGCAGCAGGGTCATCACCCCAAAGATGGCGGCCCCACCTAAGGCGGCGCCAAAGTAGAAGCCTACACCCAAGGCCAGCCCTACGCCGGCGGCGGCCCATAGCCCGGCGGCGGTGGTCAGACCCTTGATCTGGCTGCGGCGGGTGACGATGATGGTGCCCGCCCCCAGAAAGCCAATGCCGCTGACCACTTGCGCCCCCATCCGTACCGGGTCGCCGGTTCCGGTGGACTGGTAGATGAATTGGTTTGTTAACATAATCAGGCAGGAGCCGACACACACCAGCATATAGGTGCGCATCCCCGCCGGACGGTTTTTAAGCCCTCTGTCCAGCCCCAAAAGTCCGCCGATGAAAATGGCGCAGAGGATCCGCAGGGCAGCCCCTGCATAAGTCAAGGGGAGCATTTCCATAAAATCCCTCCTTAAGGCTTCACATAATTTTCCTCCCGGCGCTGGCAGGTGAACAGCAGCACCTGTTTCTCCTTTGCCTCCTGTCCCAGCACCTCCAGGGTGATTTTCAGCCGGGCATCGTCAAAGCGTACCAGAGCATCGTCCAGAATCAGGGGGGCTTCCGGGGTCAGAGCCTCCGCCACCGCCAGCCGCAGGGAAAGATACAGCTGATCTACCGTCCCGTCGCTGGGATACTGGGCGGAGTGGAGGGTCACATCCTCCTGGGCCGCCACCTGCAAGCCAAAGTCCGTCCCCAGGGTCAGGCGGTTGTACCGTCCCCCGGTGAGGCGGGAGAACAGCTCCTGGGCCCGGCGGGAAATCTGAGGGGCAAACCGCCGCTGCAGTTCCTGCTTCGCTGCTTCCAAGGTAGTCAGGCTCAGCTCCAAAGCCGCCTGCCAGTCCTTGAGAAGGGCAATCCGCCCCTCCACCTGGGCCTTCTGCCGCTCCAGTTCTTCCGGCTGCCCCAAGGCCGCCATCCGGCCTTGAAGATTTCCCAGATTCAGCTGAGCCTGGTGCTTTTTGATCTCCAACCCTTCCAAAAGCTGCCGGGTCTGGGCCTCGGAATAGGTGAGGCTGTCGGGCATCTGGGGCGGGGGAACCTCCTTCTGGGCCTTTCGGAGGGTTTCGGCAGTCTCCCGGGCGGCATCCCACCGCTTCCGGGCTTCCTCCAAATCCCTGTGAAGCTGCAAATCCCCTTGCAGGCTCCGAATAATCCCGGAAAGGGGCTGATTTCCCCCAATTTCCCGAATCTTATTTTGTATTTGACCCATTTCTTCCTGCAATTCCTGCCGGGCGGCAACGCTGGTGGTCAGGGCCGCCTCATAGGCTTCCAGCTTCCGGCTGTAGTCCCGGGCGGCATCTGTCCAGACGCCCGGTGCCAGAGGGGCATACCGGGAAAGGAAATCCTCTGCCTTTTTCTTGTGCTCCTGTTGGATTTTTTGGGCTTTAGCTTTGGCCAGGTAAAATCCCCCTGCCAGGGAAGCCAGCCCCAGAAGGGCAGCCACGCCTCCCAAAATCCACTGCTGCAACGCCAGCAGAACCACTCCCAGAAGGATTATCCCAGCCCCGGGGAGAAGATACCCCCGGGAAGGGGTGGGTTGGGAAGATTCCAGACGGCTGTAGGCGGCGGCATCTTCCTCCGCCCGGAGAATGGCCTCCTCTCCGGTGAGACTCCGGAAGGGAATGGGGGGAACCGGCTGAGAGGGGGGCGGAGGCAGAAGCTGAGCCTGGCTTTGCAGCCCTTCCCATGCCTCCTGTAACCTCTGGGCTTGGGAAAGGGTCTTTTCCAGTTCCTCTGCCGGGGGAAGTTCCCCACACGCTTCTTTCAGAGCCTTTAACTGTTCTTCGTATAAATCCGCCTTTGCCTGGGCGGCGGAGAGCTGCTGCCGGTACTCCCGGCTGGCTTCAAACGCCAGAGCCTCCCGGTGGTTCAGAAGCAGCTTCTCCTGTTCACATAATTCCTGCTGCTGCTTTCTTACGGTGTCAATCTGCCGCCCCAGCCCTTCCAGTTCCTCCAAAGCCCGCTGGATTCTCATAGCCTCGGCCTCTGCCTGGGGGAGCTGGCCGGTGGTGTTGTGGCGGCAGGCGTTTTTCAGGGCTTTCAGCTTCTGGGAAAGGGTTTCCGCATCCCCGCTTTCGTCCCCGGTGGTCACCAGGGCGTTGAGCCGTTGGCGGAGGGTTTCGTCCGCCGTCACCGGCAGGTCGGAAAACCGGAGAAAGCCAGCCCGGAGGAACACGCTCCGCTCCACCCCCAGAAGTTTCAGGCCGCAGTTCTCCGCCGTCAGCTCCGGTACCGGAAGATGGCTTTGGGTCTCATAGGCGGCAAACTGCCCCATGGGAATCCGTCCCTTGGTGCTCCGCTCGAGGGTAATGTCCCGGCCCTGCCAGGTGATGTCCATCCGGCCGGACATGGGTACGCCGCTCCAGGGGGCGTACCGGGTTTTGTCCGGAAGCACTCCACGGCTGGCCCGGGCGCTGGTGTCGATGCCGTAGAGCATGGCAAGAAGGAAGGCACACCAGGTACTCTTGCCCCATTCGTTGGGGGCGTGAATCACATTCAGCCCCGGTTTCAGGGTCAGGGTCTCATTTTGCAGCTTGCCGAAGCTGGCGGTCATGGCATGGATGATCACGGCAGCTTCACCTCCTGTCCGTCCAGAAGCTGCCGGGAAATCCGGGCAGCCAGCTGGATAATTTCCTGGGTATGGGGGTCAGCCCCCGGGAGCTTTTCCTGCAAAAGCCGGAAATACGTCCCTTCCAGAGAGTCCTCCCCGGCACTTCCCCAGGGGTCAACAGGGGGCGTGGTGGCATCCCGAAGAGTCAGATTGGGGATGTGGGAGAATTTCCGGGAAAGGGCGGCCAAGTCCGGGGTCTCCCACTGCCCTGTCAGGGTAATGCGGTAAAAATCCTTTGTGGGAGCCCCGGGCAAAAGGGCGGAAAGGGCAGCCTCCGGGCTTTCCAGCAGGGGAAGCTCCTGGGTATAGAACTTGGGAAAGCCCATAAGGGGCACAAACTCCGCCTGAGAGGCAGTGTCCAGGTCTACGAAAAGAACCCCCTTTTGCCCCGGCTCGTCGTAGCCTCTGCCCATGGGACAGCCGGGCCAGGCGCAAAGGGTATTCCCCGCCCGGAAGCTCCCACCCTTGTGGATATGCCCCAATGCCAAATAGGTAAGGCCGCTGTTTTCCACCTGGGAGCGGGTGATGGGGCAGTAGGGAGAGTCGGGGGCGGTGGGGTCGCCGTGAAGCACCCCGATGTGGTAGCGCTCCTGTCCGGAGGCGGTAAAGCTTTGCAAAAGCCCCGGGCAGTCCATGGCGGTGTAGCCGGCTCCATAAACCCGGCAGTCCAAGTCCTCAAAAACCCGGGACTGAAGGGAAGAACTGGTGAAAATATGGACATTTTCCGGCCAATGCTCCGAAAGCCAGGGACTGTTACGCCCCACATGGTCGTGGTTTCCCGGGGCGATGATCACCGGAACTTTTGCCTCCTCCAAAGCCGAGGCCAGGGCCTCATAGCTTTTCCAGGTGTAGGGGCCGTCAAACAAGTCTCCGGAGAGAAGCAGCAGTTGGCACTCCTTTTCCCTGCACAGCCGGGCAACGGCAAAGGGCAGCTCCAGGGAGGCTTTCCGGAGGGATTCCTGCTGCTCCGGGGTGAAGCCCTGGAAGGGGGAGTCCAGGTGAAAATCAGCGGCGTGGAGAAGTTTCATATACCGTTCCCACCCTTTCTGCGGATTTGGCAAGGCCTGTGGCGGTGTCGATGGTGAACAGCACCCCTTCCAGCTTGGTGGGGCCCTTGGCCCACTGGTACCGGGAGGTCAAGTCTCCCCGGAACTTGGCGATGGACTGGTGGGGCTGAACCCCCAGCACCGAATCCCTGGGGCCGGTCATCCCCAGGTCGGTGACATAGCCGGTGCCCTTGGGGAGCACCTGCACATCGGCGGTGGGCACATGGGTGTGGGTGCCCCACAGGGCGCTGATTCTGCCGTCCAGCATATAGCCCATGGCCAGCTTCTCCGAGGTGGCCTCGGCGTGAAAGTCAATGAAAATCAGCCGGGTGGAGAGTTTGGGAAGAATCTTCTCCACCAGCAAAAAGGGGTTGTCCGGGGAGAAGTCCATGGCGCACCGGCCCTGGAGGTTCATCACCGCCACGGTGCCGAATTTCGTCTCAAACTCCCCCCAGCCCCGCCCCGGTACTTGGGGGGCGTAGTTGGCAGGCCGGAGAATCCGGGGGCAGTCGTCTAAGTAGTCGCAGATTTCCCGGCGGCTGAAACTGTGATTGCCCAGGGTGATCACATCCGCCCCGGCGTCGAAAATCTCCTCCGCCTGGGCAGGGGTCAGACCCACGCCGCTGGCGTTTTCTCCGTTCACCACCACAAAATCTGCCCCGGTGTCCCGGCGGAGCCGGTGGAGGTGGCGGCCGAGGTGCTGTAGACCCGGCTCTCCCACCACATCCCCGATGGCCAAAACGTTCATTTCCATAGTCAGTCCCTCCTGGTGGTTTCTTTCAGAGATTTGGCGTATTCCGAGGGGGTAATGCCGAATTTGTCCTTGAATTGCCGGGAAAAGTGGTGAATGGTGGAGTATTCCAGGGCTTTGGCAATCTGGGTGATGTTCATGTTCCCCTCGCGGATTAACTGTTTGCTGTATTGGAGCTTGATCCGGCGGATGTACTCTGCCGGAGAGATGTGCAGGTGCTTTTGAAAGAGCGCCGTCATGTAGCTGGGGCTGAGCTGACAGCCCTTGGCCACCGTGGGCACGGAGAGTTTCTCCTGCACATGGTCGGAAACATACTGCTGAACCCGGCGGATGCGCATATTCTCCCGGTTCAAGGTGACGGCGGACTGGGAAACCGCCTGGGTCTGCTTTGTCTGGCGTAGAAGGAGAAGCAGCAGAGTGGTCAAAAGGGACAGAAGCATATCCTGGGCGTACTCGTCCGGGTTCTCCTGTTCCCACAGCATCCGGCGCAGAAGCCCCGCCACCTCCTGCCCCGGCTGAATTTTCCGGTTGCACAGAGGGGCCAGGGGGGAGGCGGTGGCAAACACGGCAGACACCAGCCGGGGCGCTTCCCCCGGGTCGGCGTACTGCATATGCCATTGGTTGGGGGCGTAGACCACCAGTTCCCCTTCCTCTACCACCAGGTCCTGTCCTTCTGCCACGGAGTGAACCCGGCCCTTGTCCACATACACCAGCTCTCCCATGGGGTGGGCCTCTCCCGGGAACAGGAAGCCCGGCTCCTTCTCCTCCAGGAAGAAGGTGTAAAGGCTCTGCACCTGCATCCCCGGGGAAATCCGGTAGCTGCTGTCCTGCACCTGGGTACCCAGGCACCGGGGAAGGGAAAAGCCTGCCATCTCCACGGCGGAGGTGTTCTCCACCGGGGTCAGGGAGAACCACACCCCGGCAGGGAGCTGCACCCCCCGGTCCAGGAGGAAATCCCCATAGGTGTGGTCGTCCAGGGACACGGACAGGGCAGTCATGCCCTGGGCAGGTCCCAGCCAGGTGGAGGCGGTGGTCTTGTAAAAGACGGACTGCTCCGGGGTCAGGGAGATGGTGTGGTAGTTGGCGTAGTGGGAGGGGCGGCGGCTGCCGGGCAATACCTGCCCATAGGGCCTGAAGGTCTGGGCGCTGAGATTCTGTAGCATTTTTATCCCTCCCGGATTTTCGTAGATTTTGGCTATTGTTCCATCGAAAGCATAAAAAATGGAGCCACGGTTTCGTGACTCCATTATATAATTCCCTGGGGAAAAATGCAAATGTTTATCGCTGGTATTCGAACTGAAAATCGTAAATATCCACCACATCGCCATCCTGAATCCCCATCTCCTCCAGCCGGGCAAAAAGGCCGGATTTGCGCAGCTGCAAATCAAAGAAGTTCCGGGACTCATAGTCGTCAAAGTTGATATTCATAATCAGCCGTTCCAGCCACAGACCGGTAATCACCCAGGTGTTCCCCAGATGTTCGATTTCCAGCTTCTCCGGGTCTGCAATCTCCGGCTCTGCCTCCACATAGTCCGGCTCGTAAATGGTCACGGGAGGGAGAGTGCGGAGCTTTTCTGCAATGGCCTGTACCAGGTGGCGGGTACCCTTCGTGGTGGCGGCGGAAATCTCGTAGAATTCACAGCCTGCCGCCTCCACATGGGCTTTCAGCCGCTGCAAATTGTCCGAATCCGGGGGGAGCAAATCGCACTTGTTGGCGGCTACCATCATGGGCCGGTTGCTCAGGTCCACGCTGTAGTTTTTAAGCTCTGCGCAGATGGCGTCAAAGTCCGCCACCGGGTCCCGGTCCTCAGAGCCGGCTACATCCACCACATGGACCAGAAGCCGGCAACGGTCAATGTGCCGCAGGAAGTCGTGGCCCAGACCTGCACCTTCTGCCGCCCCTTCAATGATGCCGGGGATGTCCGCCATGACGAAGGACACCCCTTCCTCCACGTAGATGACACCCAGGTTGGGGTAGAGGGTGGTGAAGTGGTAGTTGGCGATTTTGGGGCGGGCGTTGGAGGTGACGGAAAGCAGGGTAGACTTGCCCACGTTGGGAAAGCCCACAAGTCCCACATCCGCCAGAAGCTTTAACTCCAGAATCACGTCCCGCTCCTGCCCGGGAAGGCCAGCCTTGGCAAACCGGGGAATCTGCCGGGTGGGGGTGGCGTAGTGGGCGTTGCCCCAGCCCCCCCGTCCGCCCTTGGCCAGGACAAAGTCCTCCCCGGTGGACATATCGGCGATAATCTGATTGGTGGCGGCGTCCCGCACCACGGTGCCCCGGGGCACCTGGATGATGAGGGATTCACCCCGCTTGCCGCTCATGTTCCGTCCGGCGCCGTTGGCTCCGGACTGGGCGGCGTACTTCCGCTTGTACCGGAAGTCCAGGAGCGTGGAGAGGTTGTCGTTCACCCGGAGGATGACGCTGCCGCCATGACCGCCGTCGCCCCCGTCCGGGCCGCCGGAGGCCACATATTTTTCCCGGTGGAAGGCCACGGCCCCATCGCCGCCTCTGCCGCCGCACACGGTAATGCGTACCTTATCTACAAACATTTCCATGGAAAAATCCTCCTTGGTGAAAGTGGGTTCAAAGGGAAGGGCTGTTTTAGTGAATAGTGAAGAGGGAATAGGTTCGGCGGCAGGCCGCCGATACCGGGCGGGTCAGGGAAGTAACGATTCCCAAAAGGCCCGGTGCGAAATTGGCTGCGGGCACTGCCCTCAAGGCTCCCTTGCGAAAGGGAGCTGTCGCCGGAGGCGACTGAGGGATTCTACAGCAGGCACTTCTTCAAAGTACAAGCCAATGTGGCAAGGGAAAAGCCCATAGCTCCCTCCGGGAGGGAGCTGTCACCGAAGGTGACTGAGGGAGCAAGCGGGCAGTAAGCTAAGGGTTTGCGGATGGGATGGTACTTGCTCATAGGTATCGATACCCTATGGCGATTTTACCGGGTGGTTGCCTCCAATTGGCATAAGAAAAGGGATAGCTTTGGGGAGGTTCCTTCTCCGGCAATTCAACTGGCTATGCTCCCGATGGCTCCCTCCGTCTTGGGGCTGCGCCCCAAGCCACCTCCCTCCGGTCGGGAGGTATTTTCCGAGCCTTCGGTTTCTATTTGATGCCTATGGGGAATGACGATAAAAATAGGGCTGCTGCATATTTTGCAGCAGCCCATGGGAACCATAGGGATTCGTGATTACTGCTCGGCAGCGTACACGGAGCACTGACGGCGATCCTTGCCCTTGCGCTCGAAACGGACGGTGCCGTCAATCAGAGCGAACAGGGTGTCGTCACTGCCAATGCCCACATTCACACCGGGGTGGATGTGGGTGCCTCTCTGGCGAACCAGGATGTTGCCGGCCAGAACCTTCTGACCGTCGGCACGCTTCACGCCCAGGCGCTTAGCCTCGGAATCACGACCGTTCTTGGTAGAACCGCCGCCCTTGTGGTGAGCGAAAAACTGAATACCAATCTTCAGCATGGTGTTACACCTCCAAAACTTCCAAATTTTCAGGATACTCGTCCCGCAGATTGCAAAGGTAAAGCATCATTCCGGCCAAAACCGCCTGAACGGACGCTTCCTCGTCGCAGACTGTGGGGAGGGTCAATGTGATGCGGGCGTCCGCCTCCTTGACCCGAACCTTGGCCTTGGCACCGCAAACCTCGTTGACGGTAGCCTCCACCATGGCTGTTACAGCGGAGATGGCGGCGCAGACAATGTCGGCACCTGCCTCAGCGTAGCCGCTGTGTCCGGAAATGGAGAAGCCGGTAATCCGGTCATCTTCCATAAAAAATTCGCATCTTGTCATAATTACAGAGCGATCTTGGTGATCTCCACCTTGGTGTAGGGCTGACGATGGCCCATCTTCTTCTTCTCGTTCTTCTTGGCCTTGTACTTGAAGACCACGATCTTCTTGCCCTTGCCGTTCTTCACGACCTTGGCCTCAACGGAAGCGCCGTCCACCACGGGAGCGCCGATCTTGGAGTTCTCTCCGTCCAGCACAGCCAGAACCTGGTCGAACTTCACGGTGGACTCGGCCTCGGCCTCCAGCTTCTCGATGTAGAGCACATCACCCTCGGAAACGGTGTACTGCTTACCGCCGGTTACGATAACTGCTTTCATGTTTTTCACCTACTTTATTCTTGTAGTCTCGCTCTGAAGGCGGGTGCTTTGGGCGCACCAACTTAAGCCTCTTCAATGCGGCTTGTCCATTTTACCATCGGGAATTTGGAAAGTCAAGAGGATTTTGAAATTTTTTCGGGAAAAATCAGGGGTGATACCCGATGACGGCCTCCTTGAACCGAAGAATTTGCAGCACCACTGTGTCCAGCTGTTCCTCCGGGAAAGTGCCCGCCTCCACCGCTTCCACAACGCCTGTAAAAGCAGAGGGAAAATCCTCCGGCTGGAGAATCACCTGACACCCGGCGGTCAAAGCCAGGAGGGAGGCTTCGGCGCCTGAGTAATTGTCGGTGATGGCCTCCATCACCATGGAATCGGTAAAAATCAGCCCCTCAAAGCCCAGATTCTCCCGCAAAAGCCCGGTGACAATTTCCGGGGACAGTGTGGCGGGGGTCATGTTCCCGGTGACCTCCGGCAGGGCGATGTGCCCCACCATGACGCACTGGTTTTCCGTCAGGCCGGAGAAGGGAATGAACTCACAGCCTTGCAGCTGCCCCAGGGTCTTGCCGGAGTAGGCCACCTCGTCGTGGCTGTCCTGAGCCGTGTCCCCATGGCCGGGGAAGTGCTTGAACACCGGCACGATGCTCTTTTCTTCCAGACCTTGGGCCATGGCCTTTGCCATCTGGCTTGCCATATTGCAATCGGAGGAGAAGGAGCGGTTGCCGATGACCGGATTGTTGGGATTGGTGTTCACATCCGCCACCGGGGCAAAGTCCATATTAAAGCCGTATTCCTGAAGATAAGCACCGATGGTTTGCCCCATTTCCAGGGCATCCTTGGGATTTCCCGAAGCACCCACCGCCCCGGCGCTTTGGTACTGGGGAAGGTCAAACCCAGAGTGGTTTGCCAGCCGGGCGACCGTCCCGCCCTCCTCGTCAATCCCCAGGAACAAAGGGATTTTTGCGGCCTTTTGCAAAAGAGCATTGTAGGCGGTAATCTGCTCCGGGCTATACAGGTCTGCGGCGAACTGGACGATGCCTCCAACCGGGTATGTTTCAAAAATCTCCCGGATGGCGGCTTCCATCTGGGTCACCTGCTCCTGGGTGATGGCATCCATGGGGGCTTTGATCTGAGGAAGCCCCAAAGTGCCCGGGGTCACCATAAACAGCTGCCCTACCTTTTCTTCCAAAGTCATGGATTCCAGCTGCAAAACCAGAGGGTCCGGCTCTGTGGGAGCCTCCGTAGGCTCTGTGGTGGGGGCTTGGGTTGGGGATTCTGTTTCCCCGGTCTCCGGCTGGGTGGTTTCCGGGGGCGTGGGCAGGGGGATACAGCCCGAGAGCAGGGTGAGGGTGAGAACCAGGGCGGTAAGGGACAGGAGTTTTTTCATGGGAGTGCCTCCTTTGGCGAAAATGTGAACAAGGGGACAGCCCCAAAGGGGGCGGCCTTTCGTGAAATTGGGGTTTTTTCCCGAAGGGTGGGGAAAAAACTTGACAACGGTTTTCTGCGGTGCTATTTTTAGGTGAACATTTTGGGGCGGCTGGGGGAATCCTGGCCGCCTTTTTCTGGGAAAGGAGTCAAGAATATGGCAATGAACAAAGACTTGACCCAAGGCAAACCGGCGGCGGTGCTGTGGAAGTTCTGTCTGCCCCTTTTCGGCAGCATTGTGTTCCAGCAGATGTACAACATCGCCGACAGTCTGGTGGCGGGAAAATTCATCGGGGAGAACGCCCTGGCTTCCGTGGGCAACAGCTACGAGATCACCCTGATTTTCCTGGCCTTCGCCTTCGGCACCAACATGGGCTGCTCCGTGGTGGCGGCTCAGCTGTACGGCGCCAAAAAGGAGGGGGAGCTGAAAACCGCTGTCTACACCACCCTGATTGCCGGGGGTGTCCTGTGTGCAGCCCTCATGGCGGTGGGGTTACTGTTCAGCCGGCCGCTGCTGGGGCTCATCAACACCCCGGAGATTCTCATGGCCGACTCCCAGCTGTACCTGGATATTTATGTCCTGGGTCTGCCCTTTGTATTCTATTATAATATCGCCACCGGCGTGTTCTCCGCTCTGGGAGATTCCAAGACCCCTTTCCTGTTCCTGGCCGTGTCCTCCACGGCAAACGTGGCGGTGGATGTGCTGTTCGTCACCACCTTCCGGATGGGAGTGGCCGGTGTGGCCTGGGCAACCTTTTTGTGCCAGGGGGTCGCCTGTGCCCTGGCTATGGTGGTCATGCTCCGGCGGATTCGCCCCATGGGGCAGGGACAGAAGTCCCAGGCCTTTTCCGGGGTGCTTTTCAAGCGGATCAGCCTCATTGCGGTGCCCAGCATCTTGCAGCAGGGCTTTATCTCTGTGGGCAACATCGTGATTCAGGGCGTCATCAACGGTTTCGGCCCGGCGGTGATGGCAGGTTACAGTGCCTCCATCAAGCTGAACAACCTGGTAATCTCCTCCCTGAACACCCTGGGCAACGGCATTTCCAACTACACTGCCCAGAATATCGGCGCCGGGGTGTATGACCGGGTGAAGTCCGGCTTCCGGGCAGCCCTCAAAATGGTGTGGCTGCTGTGTATCCCCTTTGTGGTGCTGTACTTCTTCGCCGGACGGCCCTTCGTCACCCTGTTTATGGAGGACCCCCAGGGGGAGGCTCTGAATGTGGGCGTACAGTTTCTGCAGATTGTGTCCCCGGTGTACTTCCTGGTGGCTACCAAGATTGTCTGCGACGGCATTTTGCGGGGGGCAGGCCTCATGCGCCAGTTCGTCATCTCCACCTTTGCGGATCTCATTCTCCGGGTGGGTCTGTCCATGCTCCTCTCCGCCCAGATGCACAGCAGCCTGGGCATCTGGCTCTCCTGGCCCATCGGCTGGTTCATCGGTATGCTCCTGTCGGTGTTCTTCTACGCCCGCTGCTCCTGGAACAAAAAACAGCGGGCAGTGCCCGCGGACAATTCCCCACGCCGGGGTGCCCCCGGTGGCAATTCCGCACGGTAGCTTTCTGCTGCTCGTTACTACCCTGACCCGCCCGGTATCGGCGGCTTGCCAAAGCCCCCCTTGCCAAAGGGGGGTGGTTTGGCAAAGCCAAACCGAGGGGATTCCGGGGTTGGCAGGTTTCCACATGGGTTTGTTCTATCGGAAAGTGCCTGCTGTGAATCCCTCAGTCACGGCTGCGCCGTGCCAGCTCCCTTTCACAAGGGAGCCTGCGGCCAGTGGCCGCTGACAATTTCGCACGGTAGCTTTCTGCTGCTCGTTCCTTCCCTGACCCGCCCGGTATCGTTACCTTGCAGAGGGCTTCGTTTATACCTCCCTCCGGGAGGGAGGTGGCTTGGGGCACAGCCCCAAGACGGAGGGAGCCAGCGGGCAGCAAACCAGTTTGACCACCAGAGGTGGAACCTCCCCAGGATTAAAATTCAATCCGCCCCATCCCAAGAAAGTTCCCGGTATAACGGGCATAGGGTATCGGCAATCATGAGCAAGTACCAACCCATTTGCAAACCGGAACTGCACCGCCCGCAGGCTCCCTCAGGCACCTGTGGTGCCAGCTCCCTCCCGGAGGGAGCTATGGGGTGCGTACCTTTCCACATGGGTCTGTGCTTTTGAGAAAGCCCCCACTGTGAATCCCTCAGTCAAAAATCAAAGATTTTTGCCAGCTCCCTTTCACAAGGGAGCCTTTTTTGCGCCCGGTATCGTTACCGGGAGGAAGGGCACTTTTTTACTGCATAAAATAGTCGATTTTTTCCTCGTTGCCGGAGTTTTTCAGATAGATGAAGTTAAACTCCCGCTGGATGTGCGTGCCCTCCAGGGAAAAAGTGGCAAGGCCGCTGCTCCGGGCGAGAATCTCGAATACGAAGGAGACCCCCAGGTTCTTCCGCACCAGATCCAGTATCACGGAAAAGGTGCTGATGGTGATGTGCCGCCGGAAGTGGGAGATGGACTCGTTGTATTCTGTCAGGAGGTTTTCCAGAATCGCCCGGGTGCCGGAGCCGTTCTCCCGGCAGATGAGGGTCTGCTCCAGCAGTTCCGGCAGAGTCACCTCCCGGCCGGCGAAGGGGTGCTCCGGGGCGCAGATGCCCACGAACCGCTCCCGGCTGAACAGCCGGTGTCCGTACTTTTCCTTGGGGAAGGACCCCTCAATCAGGGCAAAGTCCAGGGCGCTCCGGTCAATCAGCTCCAGAAGGTTCTGGGTGTTGTCCACCGTCAGGGACAGCTCGTGCTCCGGGTGGCGGAGAAACCGCTCCACATACTCCCCGATGACCCGCTCTCCGATGGTCTTGGTGGCACCGATGCTCAGGGACTGAATCCGGCTGTCCTGGAGCTGCCGAAGCAGCCGTTCCTCCTGGGCCTGCATGGTCCGGGCGTACTGCTCCAGAATCCGGGCCTCCTGGGTCTTTTTCAGCAGGCGGTTCTCGTATACAAACAGCTTGCAACCAAACTTCCCCTCCAAAAAGTGGATGTGCTGGGTGATGGCGGGCTGGGTGATGTGAAGCATTTGGGCGCTTTTCCGATAGTTCATGGTGTCGCAGACGCTGAGGAAGGATTCCAGACGAAAATCCAGCATAGAAGCCTCCGTTTCTGATAAAAAGAAGAGATGTTTTTGGGGCTTTGATATAGGGAAACTCTGAATAAATCGTCTGCGGCTGGATAGCGGATCTTTTTCGCCATCCATGCAGAATGAAAAACGGGAAATACATACAGTATTCCGCCGTTTTCCATTCTTTTGTCTGACGAAAAATCTCTCGCTACCAGCTCTTGCCTCTTATTCAGAGTTTCCTAAGGATTTGAAAGGGTGATGGCAATGAGAACAGTACCGGAGTATTTCGGCAGCATGGTGTTTGACGAGCGGATGATGAAAGCCAGACTGTCAGCAGAGGTTTACAAATCCCTGAAGCAGACCATTCAGAAGGGGAAGAAGCTGGATGCCTCCGTGGCGGATGCAGTGGCGGCTGCCATGCTGGACTGGGCGGTGGAAAACGGTGCTACCCATTTTACCCATTGGTTCCAGCCCCTCACCGGTGTCACGGCGGAAAAGCACGACAGCTTTATCTCTCCCGCTCCTGACGGCCGGGTGATTATGGAGTTCTCCGGAAAAGAGCTGATCAAGGGCGAGCCGGATGCCTCCTCCTTCCCCTCCGGCGGCCTGCGTGCCACCTTTGAAGCCCGGGGCTATACCGCCTGGGACCCCACCAGCTATGCCTTTATCAAGGGCAAGACCCTGTGTATTCCCACGGCCTTCTGCTCCTACGGCGGCGAGGCTCTGGATAAGAAAACGCCGCTGCTTCGTTCCATGGAAGCCCTGAACACCCAGGCAATGCGGATTCTGAAGCTGTTTGGCAATACGGAAGTGAAGCGGGTCACCACCTCTGTGGGCCCGGAGCAGGAGTACTTCCTGGTGGACCGGGCCATGTACGAGAAGCGGAAGGATTTGATGTTTACCGGCAGAACCCTCTTCGGTGCCAAGCCCCCCAAGGGACAGGAGCTGGATGACCATTACTTCGGCACCATCAAGCCCCGGGTAGAGGCTTACATGGAGGAGCTGAACGAGGAGCTGTGGAAGCTGGGGATTCTGGCCAAAACCGAGCACAACGAGGTCGCCCCGGCCCAGCACGAGCTGGCACCCATCTATACCACCACCAACATTGCCACGGACCACAACCAGCTGACCATGGAGATTATGCAGAAGGTGGCCTGGAAGCATGGTCTGGTGTGCCTGCTCCATGAAAAGCCCTTTGCCGGGGTGAACGGCAGCGGCAAGCACAACAACTGGTCTTTGGTGACAGATACGGGGGTAAACCTCCTGTCCCCCGGAGAGACCCCCTATGAGAATGCCCAGTTCCTGCTGTTCCTGGTGGCAGTGATTCAGGCTGTGGACGATTACCAGGGCCTGCTGCGGATGAGCGTAGCCACCGCCGGCAACGACCACCGGCTGGGTGCCAACGAGGCGCCTCCTGCGGTGATTTCCATGTTCCTGGGTGATGAGCTGACGGCAGTACTGGAGGCTGTGGAAACCGACACCCCCTACAACGGCGTGGAGAAGAAGAAGCTCCGTCTGGGCACGGATGTGCTGCCCCGGTTTGTGCGGGACACCACCGACCGGAACCGTACCTCTCCCTTTGCCTTTACCGGCAACAAGTTTGAGTTCCGGATGCTGGGCTCCAGCAATTCCATTGCCTGCGCCAACATCATGCTCAATACCGCCGTGGCAGAGTCTTTGCGCCAGTACGCAGACATTCTGGAGAAGGCGGAGGACTTCCACGAGAGCCTCCACACCCTGATTCAGGATACCATCAAGAAGCACAAGCGGATTATTTTCAACGGAAACGGCTATGACGAAGCCTGGATTCGGGAGGCCACCCAGCTGCGGGGACTTTTGAGCCTGCCCACCACCCCGGATGCCATGGCAGTGACCCTGGAGCCGAAAAACATGGAGCTGCTCATCTCCCATAAGGTGATGAGCGAGGCGGAAATCCGCTCCCGCCATGAGATTCAGCTGGATATTTACTGTAAGACCGTCCGCATTGAGGCCCTGACCATGCTGGATATGGTGCAGAAGGATATTTTCCCGGCGGTGGAGACCTATACCTGCCGCATTGCCCAGGCCATTGACACCAAGCGGAAGGTGATGGCAGACCTGCCCTGCAAGGCGGAGACCACACTTCTGGGCCGCCTGGGAATGCTCCTGGACTCCATGGCCCAGCGGGTGGAGCTTCTGCAGGATGCCCTCCACCGGGAAGCGGATCGGGGCGACTGGGTAAGCAAGGCGGCGTGTATCCGGGATGAGGTTTTGCCCCAGATGAATGCCCTGCGGGCTGTGTGTGATGAGGCAGAAACCCTGACGGATGCAAAGGCCTGGCCTTTCCCCACTTATGGCGAGCTGCTGTTCGGGGTAAAATAAATTTGGGAGATAGGAGCGCATTTATGGAAAAGAAAGAGATGCTTTATGAGGGCAAAGCCAAAAAAGTCTATGCAACAGAAGACCCTCAGCTGCTGATTGTGGATTATAAGGACGATGCCACCGCCTTCAACGGCCTGAAAAAGGGCACCATTGAAGGCAAGGGAATTATCAACAACCAAATGAGCAACCGGCTGATGCAGCATCTGGAGAAAGTGGGTGTCCCCACCCACTTTGTCCGGGAGCTGAGCGACCGGGAAACCCTGGTAAAGAAGGTAAGCATTGTACCTTTGGAGGTGATTGTCCGTAACATCGCCGCCGGGTCCTTCTCCAAGCGGTACGGCGTGGAGGAGGGAAAGGTGTTCGACCATCCTGTGGTGGAGTTTTCCTATAAAAATGACAGCCTGGGAGATCCCCTCCTGAATACGGACCACGCCCTGGCCCTGGGGCTGGCAACGCCGGAGGAGATTGGAACCATTGAAGCCTACGCCAGGATGGTGGACGATTTTCTCCGGAACTTCTGGAGCAGCTGCGGCATTACCCTGGTGGACTTCAAGGTGGAGTTTGGCCGCCTGAGTGACGGCACCATTGTCCTGGCAGACGAAATCAGCCCGGATACCTGCCGCCTGTGGGACAGCAAGACCGGGGAGAAGCTGGATAAGGACCGCTTCCGCCGGGATCTGGGGGGCGTGGAGGACGCCTATGCCGAGGTTATGAGAAGGCTGGTTGCCCATGATCAATAATTTCAATCATTCCAAAGCCATACACCACATTCACGAAGAGTGTGGTGTCTTTGGCGTTTATTCCCAAACTGCCATGGATGTGGCATCCCTGGCTTACTATGGGCTGTTTGCTTTGCAGCACCGGGGACAGGAGAGTGCGGGCATCGTGGTCAATGACGACGGGGTGTTCCGGGACTGCCGGGGCATGGGCCTGGTGAACGAGGTGTTCAGCCAGGAGAAACTGGAGACTCTGGGCAGAGGCAACATGGTGGTAGGCCATGTGCGCTACGCCACCACCGGAGGCAGCAACATGGTCAATGTCCAGCCCCTGGTAATCAACCACCACAAAGGCCGCATGGCTCTGGCTCATAACGGCAACCTGACCAACTCCTATGCCCTCCGCTCCCAGCTGGAGGAGAAAGGCTCCATTTTCCACACCACCACCGACTCCGAGGTGATTGCCTATGTGATTGTCCAGGAGCGGCTGAAATGCGGCAGCATAGAAGAGGCGGTGTACCGGGCTATGGAGCGGCTGGAAGGGGCATACTGTCTGGTGATTTCCTCTCCGGCCAAGCTCATCGCCGCCAGAGATCCCCAGGGCTTTCGCCCCTTGTGCATGGGCAAAACCCGGGAAGGGGCCATCTGCTTTGCCTCGGAGACCTGCGCCCTGGATGCGGTGGGAGCAGAATTTGTCCGGGACATTGCTCCCGGCGAGGTGGTTACGGTGGATGCCCAGGGGATTCACAGCCAGCAGGGCCATTGCGGAAAAGTACCCAAAAGCCTGTGCGTGTTTGAGTATATCTACTTTTCCCGGCCGGATTCGGTGGTGGACGGTGCCTGCGTGAGCCTGGCCCGGCAGCAGGCGGGACGGTTTCTTGCTATGGAGCATCCGGTGGAAGCGGATGTGGTCATCGGCGTGCCGGACTCCGGCCTGGAGTCTGCCATCGGCTATGCCGCCCAGTCGGGAATCCCCTACGCCATCGGCTTTACCAAGAACAAATATATCGGAAGAACCTTCATTGCCCCCAGCCAGGGCCAGCGGGAAAACGGCGTGAACATCAAGCTCAATCCCATTGCCCCGGTGGTTGGGGGGAAACGGGTGGTGCTCATTGACGATTCCATTGTCCGGGGCACCACTTGCCGCCGGATTGTCCGGCAGCTGCGGCATGCCGGAGCAAAGGAAATTCATATGCGGGTCAGCGCCCCCACCTTTGTGGCGCCCTGCTACTATGGCACGGACATTGACAGTGCGGAAAATCTCATTGCCAACCACCGGTCGGTGGAGGAAATTGCCCAGATGATCGGTGCCGATTCTTTGGGATTTCTCACACTGGAGCATGTGAAGCAGCTGACCGGCTCGGATACGGGCTTTTGCACCGCCTGCTTCGGGGGCGGCTATCCCACCTCCGTCACCATGGCGGACCGGAAAAATCGATTTGAAGAAAAAATACACAAGTAAGAAATGGAGAATGATAGGATGGAAAACTGCGCGATTGTAGGAATCAACTGGGGCGACGAAGGCAAGGGCCGGATGGTGGACCTGCTGACGGAGGAATACGACATTGTGGTGCGCTATCAGGGCGGCGGCAACGCCGGTCATACGGTAGTCAACCAGCTGGGGAAATTCGCCCTGCACCTGCTGCCCTCCGGCATCTTTCATTCCGGCGTGGTGAATGTGCTGGGCAACGGTGTGGCCCTGGACTGCGAAAACCTGTGGAAGGAAATTGAGGAAGTCATCTCTCAGGGCGTGGCAATCACCCCGGAAAATCTGAAAATCAGCAGCCGTGCCTCTCTGCTTCTGCCCTGGCACCGGGAGCAGGACACTCTGGAGGAGGCAAGACTGGCAAATAAGAAGTACGGCTCTACCCGCCAGGGCATTGCCCCCTTCTATTCCGATAAGTACCAGAAAAAGACCATCCAGGCAGGGGAGCTGCTGTACCCGGAGGTGCTGAAGGAGCATCTGAAGGATTTGCTGGAGTGGAAGAACCTGACCCTCACCGGCGTGTACGGTGCCAAAGCCTATACCCTGGAGGAAGTGCTGGAATGGATTGATGTTTACGGAGAGAAAATCAAGCCCTTCCTCTGCGATACAGGAGATTACCTGCGGAAAGCCCAGAAGTCCGGCAAGCGGATTCTCTTTGAGGCCCAGCTGGGAGCCCTCCGGGATCTGGACTACGGCATTTATCCTTATACCACCTCCTCCAATTCCATTGCCGCCTATGCCCCGGTGGGCTCCGGCTTCTCCGATGCCAAGGTGGACAGAGTGGTAGGCGTGGTGAAGGCCTATTCCTCCTGCGTGGGCGAGGGCCCCTTCACCTGTGAGTGGTATGGGGAAGAAGGGGAGCAGCTGCGCCAGGCCGGCGGCGAGTACGGCGCCAAGACCGGCAGACCCAGAAGGGTGGGCCCCATTGACCTGGTGGCAACCCGGTACGGCGTTCAGGTGCAGGGCGCCACGGAAATCGCCCTGACCAAGCTGGATGTGCTGAGCTACAGGAAGGAGATCCCCGTCTGTGCCCACTATCAGCTGAAAGGCGTGGAAACCGATGAATTCCCCATCCCTGCGGTGCTTGCCCAGGCAAAGCCGGTGACGGAGGTCCTGCCCGGCTGGGGCTGTGACATCTCCGGTGTCCGCCGCTGGGAGGACCTGCCCCAGGCAGCCCGGGACTATGTGGAGTATGTGGAAAAGAACATTGGCTGCCGCATTTCCTATGTGTCCGTAGGCCCGGAGCGGGAGAGCATTATCAGAAGATAAAAAGGAGAAACCACCATGTTTGAAAAATATGAATCCCCCTTGTCCTCCCGGTATGCCTCCCGGTATATGCTGGAGCTGTTTTCTCAGAAAACCAGAATCGTCACCTGGCGAAAGCTCTGGGTGGCCCTGGCCCGGGCGGAGATGGAGCTGGGTCTGCCCATCACCCCGGAGCAGGTGGCAGAGCTTCAGGCCCATGTGGAGGATATTGACTTTGAAATGGCTGCCCAGCGGGAAAAGGAAGTGCGCCACGATGTGATGGCCCATGTCTACACCTATGGCAAGGCCGCTCCCTCTGCTGCGGGAATTATCCACCTGGGTGCCACCAGCTGCTATGTGACGGACAACGCAGATGTGATTTTGTACCGGGATGCCCTGGCCTATGTGCGGAAGGGGCTGCTGGGTGTTATGAAGAACCTGGCGGACTTTGCCCGGCAGTACAAGTCCCTGCCTACCCTGGGCTATACCCACTACCAGCCTGCCCAGCTGGTGACGGTGGGCAAGCGGGCGACCCTGTGGCTCCAGGATTTCCAGACGGATTTGGAAGAACTGGACTTTGTGATGGGACAGATTCGCTTCCTGGGCTGCCGGGGCACCACCGGCACGGAAGCCAGCTTCATGGAGCTGTTTGAAGGGGACGGCAGCAAGATTGATAGGCTTAACGGGAAGCTGTGCCAGGCCTTCGGCTTTGACGGCTGCTTCTCCGTATGCGGACAGACCTACCCCCGGAAGCTGGACAGCCGGATTCTGAACTGCCTGTCCTCCATCGCCCAGAGTGCCTACCGGATGGCAGAGGACATCCGCCTTCTGCAGCACGACCGGCAGCTGGAGGAGCCCTTTGAAAAGCATCAGATTGGTTCCTCTGCCATGGCCTACAAGCGCAACCCCATGCGCAGCGAGCGGATTTGCTCTCTTTCCCGGTACCTGATGGCGGACGCCATGAATGCCGCCATGACCGCCTCCACCCAGTGGCTGGAGCGGACCCTGGACGACTCTGCCAACCGGAGAATCTCTCTGCCGGAGGGATTTTTGTGCGCCGACGCCATTTTGCGCCTGTGCCAGAATGTGACCGACGGAATCCATGTGAACGAAAAGATTGTTGCCCGGACGGTAGAGGAATACCTGCCCTTCATCGCCACGGAGAACCTGCTTATGGAGGCGGTGAAGCAGGGGGGCGACCGGCAGGAGCTCCATGAGGTGATTCGCACCTGCTCCATGGAGGCTACTGCCCGGATGAAGGAAGGGCTGAACTGCGACCTGCTGGAGCGGCTGGCAAAGCATCCTGCCTTCCCTCTGAGCCAGGGGGATATGACCAGGCTTTTGCAGGGGGAGCTGTACATTGGCCGCTGCCCGGAGCAGGTGGAAAATTACCTCCAAACCCTGGAGCCCATTCTTGCCGATGCCCAGCAGGGCAAAGCGGAAATCAACGTATAAGAAAGGCGGGGCATGTATGACCAAGTATATATTTGTAACCGGCGGCGTGGTGTCCGGCCTGGGCAAGGGCATTACCGCAGCCTCCTTGGGACGGCTGCTGAAAGCCAGAGGCCTGAAGGTAGCGGCCCAGAAGCTGGACCCCTATATCAATGTGGACCCGGGCACCATGAGCCCCTACCAGCACGGCGAGGTGTTTGTCACCGAGGACGGTGCGGAGACGGACCTGGATCTGGGCCACTATGAGCGTTTCATCGACGAAAATCTCAATCGCTTCTCCAACCTCACCACCGGACGGGTGTATTGGAATGTGCTGAACAAGGAGCGCCGGGGTGAGTACCTGGGCTCCACCGTCCAGGTGATTCCCCACATTACCGGGGAGATCAAGGAGTTTATCTACCGAGTGGGAAAGCAGACGGATGCGGACGTGGTGATTACGGAAATCGGCGGCACCACCGGCGACATTGAGTCCCAGCCCTTCCTGGAGGCAGTGCGGCAGATTGGTCTGGAGGTGGGCCGGGAAAACAGCCTCTTCATCCATGTGACCCTGGTGCCCTTCCTCCGGGGCTCCGACGAGCACAAGTCCAAGCCCACCCAGCACTCCGTGAAAGAGCTGCGGGGCCTGGGTGTGAACCCGGATATTATCGTGCTGCGGTGCGATGAGCCTCTGGAGCAGGGGATTTTCGACAAGATTGCCCTGTTCTGCAATGTAAAGCCCGACTGCGTATTTGAAAATATCACCCTCCCCAACCTGTATGAAGCCCCCCTGATGCTGGAAAAATCCAACTTTTCCGGGGTGGTCTGCCGGGAGCTGGGGCTCAATACCCCGGAGCCGGATCTGACAGAGTGGAAGAGCCTTGTAGACCGGATTCACAACCGGAGCCGCCATGTGAAAATCGGCCTGGTAGGAAAATATGTGCAGCTTCACGATGCCTATTTGTCGGTGGCGGAGTCTTTGCGCCATGCCGGCTACCAGCTGGATACCCACGTGGATATCCAGTGGATTGACTCCGAGACCCTGACGGAGGAAAACTACCAAAGCACCCTTGCAGGGCTTGGCGGCATTCTGGTGCCCGGCGGCTTCGGCAACCGGGGCATTGCCGGTATGCTGCTGGCAGCCCGGTATGCCCGGGAGAACCAGGTGCCTTATTTTGGCATCTGTCTTGGCATGCAGATTCTTGTGATGGAGTTTGCCAGAAATGTGGCGGGAATCCCCGATGCGGACTCCGGCGAGTTTGCTCCCCAGTGTGCCCATAAGGTGATTGACTTCATGCCGGGACAGAGCGACGACATCAACAAGGGCGGCACCCTGCGCCTGGGCAGCTATCCCTGCCGGATTCTGCCCGGCAGCACCATGGCCCGGTGCTACGGAGCCCAGGAGATTCAGGAGCGGCACCGCCATCGCTATGAGTTCAATAACCAGTACCGGGATCAGCTGGAGGCGGCCGGCCTGTGCATCAGCGGCACCTCTCCCGACGGACGGCTGGTGGAAACGGCAGAGCTGCCGGGCCGCAGCTTCCATGTGGGCGTCCAGTTCCACCCGGAGTTCAAGAGCCGCCCCAACCGTCCCCACCCCCTGTTCCTGGGCTTCGTGGCAGCTTCCCTGGAAAACGCCGGGGAGAATGGTTAAGTAATGCAGGGAGGTCCTATGAGAAACAACGAAAATCTGGATCGGAAAATCGTCCTGGAGGACGGTACGGAGATTTACGGTGCAGGCTTCGGCTGCCGGGACAGCCGGGTGGCGGAGCTGGTGTTCAATACCTCCATGGTGGGCTACCAGGAGATTCTCTCCGACCCCTCCTATACAGACCAGGCGGTGGTGATGACCTATCCCCTCATTGGCAATTACGGCATGGCGGAGGCGGATTATGAAACTATCCGTCCTACCCTGAGTGCCTTTGTGGTGCGGGAGTACAATCCCCACCCCTCCAATTTTCGCAGCACCAAAACCCTGGAAGAGGTCATGATCGCCTGCGGCATTGTGGGCATCTCCCAGGTGGACACCCGGATGCTCACCCGGAAAATCCGGGACAAGGGCAGCCAGCGGGTGTATATCACCGACAAAGATGTGCCTCTGGAGGCATGCCTGAACATCCTGGCCCAGACCCCTGTGCCCCACGATGCAGTTTCCCGGGTCAGCACCCGGGAAATCCGCCGGGTGGTTCCCCGGGAGGAAAAATATCATGTGGTGGCGGTGGACTGCGGCATGAAAGAAAACATTGTCCGCTCCCTGGCAAAGCGGGGCTGTCGTGTAACCATCGTGCCCTGGAATACCAGTGCAGAAACGGTGCGCAGCCTCAGCCCCGACGGGGTATTCCTGTCCAACGGCCCCGGCGACCCCCAGGATGCCGCCCCGGTGATTTCCCTGGTGCAGGCGCTGCGGGGGAGGGTGCCCATTTTCGGCATCTGCCTGGGTCATCAGATCCTGAGCCTTGCCTACGGTGCCAATACCTATAAGCTGAAATTCGGACACAGAGGCGGCAACCATCCGGTGCGCTGCCTGGAGACCGGGAAGGTGGAAATCACCTCCCAGAACCACTCCTACGCCGTGGACAAAGACAGTCTGGCAGACACCCCCCTGGAAATCACCCATGTGAATCTGCTGGACGGTACGGTGGAAGGGGTATGCTGCCGGAAGGACGGGGCATTTTCCGTCCAGTACCATCCGGAAAGCGCCCCGGGACCGGAGGACAGCGGCTACCTGTTTGACCGATTCATAGCCCTTATGGAGGAGTGGAAGCATGCCTAAAAGAACGGACTTGAAAAAGATACTGGTCATCGGCTCCGGCCCCATTGTCATTGGTCAGGCAGCGGAGTTTGACTATGCCGGAACCCAGGCCTGCCTTGCTCTGAAAGAGGAGGGCTACCAGGTGGTGCTGTGCAATTCCAACCCTGCCACCATTATGACCGATACCACCGTGGCGGACAAGGTGTATATGGAGCCCCTGACCCTGGAATACCTGGCGAAAATTATCCGCTACGAGCGGCCGGATGCCATCGTCCCCGGCATCGGCGGCCAGACCGGACTGAACCTGGCCATGGCTCTGGAGGAAAAAGGGGTGCTGCGGGAGTGTCGGGTGGAGCTTCTGGGCACCAGCCGGGACTCCATCGCCCGGGCAGAGGACAGAGAGCTGTTCAAGGAGCTGTGCCAGAGCCTGGGAGAGCCGGTGCTTCCCTCCCAGATTGCCACCTCTGTGGAAGAAGCCCTGGAGGCGGCGGAGGAAATCGGCTATCCTGTGGTGCTCCGCCCGGCCTTTACCCTGGGGGGCACTGGCGGCGGCTTTGCCGACGACCCCCAGCAGCTGAAAGAGCTGATGAAGACCGCCCTGGAGCTGTCTCCTGTGCATCAGGTGCTGGTGGAGAAAAGCATCCGGGGCTTCAAGGAAATTGAGTACGAGGTGATGCGGGACCATAACGACACCGCCATCACCATCTGCAATATGGAGAATCTGGACCCGGTGGGTATCCACACCGGCGACTCCATCGTGGTGTGTCCCTCCCAGACCCTCACCAACAAGGAATACCAGATGCTCCGCAACAGCGCACTGAAAATTATCCGTGCCCTGAAAATCGCCGGAGGCTGCAATGTCCAGTTCGCCCTGGACCCCAAATCCTTCCAGTACTACCTCATTGAGGTCAACCCCCGGGTCTCCCGTTCCTCTGCCCTGGCCTCCAAAGCCAGCGGCTATCCCATCGCCCGGGTGTCGGCAAAAATCTGTGTGGGCATGAACCTGGAGGAAATTCCTCTTGCCAATACCTCCGCAGCCTTTGAGCCGACGCTGGATTATGTGGTCACCAAAATGCCCCGGTTCCCCTTTGATAAGTTTGCCGATGCCAACAACCACCTGAGCACCCAGATGAAGGCCACCGGTGAGGTGATGAGCGTAGGCAGAACCTTTGAGGAAAGCCTCTTGAAAGCTGTCCGCTCTCTGGAAATCGGTGCCAACCATCTGTACCTTCCCAAGTTTGACACCTGGAGCCGGAAGGCGTTGCTTGACTATGTGGCCATTGGCACGGACGACCGGATTTTTGCCATTGCCCAGCTGCTGCGCCTGGGCTGTGCCCCGGAGGAAATTGGAGCGGTCACGAAAATCGATGCCTTTTTCCTGGACAAGCTCCAGAAAATCATTTTCATGGAGCGTTCCCTTCTTACGGAGCCGAAAACTGTGTCGGCATTGTATGGAGCCAAGCGCATGGGCTTTGGAGATAAGGCCATCGCCCGGCTGTGGCACACGGGGGAGAAGGAGATTTTTGCCATGCGGCAAAGGGCTGGGATCATGCCGGTGTTCAAGATGATTGACACCTGCGCCTCCGAGTTTGAAAGCTATGTGCCTTACTTCTATTCCACTTATGAAGAAGAGAACGAGTCCTGCCCCTCGGAGAAAAAGAAAATCGTGGTGCTGGGTGCCGGTCCCATCCGTATCGGACAGGGCGTGGAGTTTGACTACTCCACCGTCCATGCGGTGATGACCATAAAAAAGGCAGGCTACGAGGCTATTATCATCAACAACAACCCGGAGACGGTGTCCACGGACTATACCACTGCAGACAAGCTGTATTTTGAGCCCCTGACCACGGAGGATGTGATGAATATTATCGCCTTCGAGAAGCCGGTGGGGGTGATTGCCTCCCTGGGAGGACAGACCGCCATCAACCTGGCTCAGCCTCTGGCAGACCGGGGTGTGAAAATCATCGGTACTGACTGCGCAGCCATTGACAAGGCGGAGAACCGGGAGTCCTTTGAAAAGCTGCTGCAGGAGCTTCACATTCCCCAGCCCAAGGGCCATGCGGTCACCAGAATTGCCGACGGCATCGCCGCCGCAAAGGAAATTGGCTACCCGGTGCTGGTGCGTCCCAGCTTCGTTCTGGGTGGACGTGCCATGCAGATTGTGGCCAACGAGGAGCAGCTGAGGCATTACCTGAAAACCGCCGTGGAGATTGACGAGGATAAGCCGGTGCTGGTGGATAAATATATCCAGGGCCGGGAAATCGAAATCGACGGCATCTGCGACGGCCGGGATGTGTTTGTGCCGGGAATCATGGAGTTGGTGGAACGCACCGGCGTCCACTCCGGCGACTCCATTTCCGTGTATCCGGCCTTCTCCATCAGCCCCCGGGTAAAGAAGACCATTCTGGAATACGCCCGGAAGCTGGGACTGGGCATTGGCATCGTGGGACTTTTCAACATCCAGTTCATTGTGGACAAGGAGGAAAATGTCTATATCATCGAGGTCAACCCCCGGTCCTCCCGGACGGTGCCCTTCCTGTCCAAGGCCACCGGCTATCCTCTTCCCGACATTGCCACAGAGGTGATTCTGGGAAAGAGCCTGAAAGAGCAGGGAATCTTTACCCTTTATCCTCAGGAAAAGGAGCGGTGGTATGTGAAGGTGCCTGCCTTCTCCTTTGCCAAGCTCAGCGGCATGGATACCTACCTGTCCCCGGAGATGAAGTCCACCGGCGAGGCCATCGGCTACGATACCACCCTGCCCAGAGCCATGTATAAGGCCCTGATTGCTTCGGGCCTGAAGCTGCCCAAGTACGGCACGGTGATGGTCTCCGTGGCAGACGGGGACAAAGAAGAGATGCTTCCCCTGGTTGAAAAATTTTACCGGCTGGGCTATAATATTGAGGCCACTGCCGGTACCGGAAACTTCCTGAAATCCCACGGCATCCGCACCCGGAACCGCCGCCGTTCCGACCATGAGCGGGACGAAATTCTGGATTCCATCCGCAGCGGCTATGTAAGCTACGTCATCAACACCCGCCCGGTGACCGCCGGCTGGCACGACGGAGACGGTATGGCCATCCGCCGCTGCGCCATCGAAAACGGTGTCACCCTGTTCACCTCTTTGGATACGGTGCGGGTGCTTCTGGAGGTGCTGGAGGAAATCACCATCGGTATTTCCACCATTGATAAGGGAAGGATCTGCTAAAATGGAACCGAAGAAGAAACTTGGTTACCCCCTGTCCATCCCCCTGGGCATGGTTCTTGCCGCCTCAGCCGGGTACATGGACGCCTACTCCTATCTGGCACGGGACAAGGTGTTTGCCAATGCCCAGACCGGCAATATCATGCTTCTGGGCATATCCCTGGCGGAGGGCAGGTGGGACCAGGTGCTTCACTATGCCTGCCCGGTGGCGGCTTTCGGAATCGGTATCCTGCTTGCCTATTTTCTGACCCAGCTGGTGTGGCGGGACGGACACGGGGAGGGAACCTGCATGATTCTGGCGCTGGAAATTGCAGGGCTTTTTGCTGTGCCCTGGATTGGGCCCGACCTGTATGCCAACGCCCTGATTTCCCTGGTGTGCGGCATGCAGCTGCAGGCGTTTTCCACGGTAGGGGGCAACGGCGCTGCCACCACCATGTGCATCGGCAATTACCGTCTGGCTCTCCAGTGGGCCACCAACGGCCTGCAAACCCAGAATGCCACCGCCAAGCAAAAGGCGGCGGTTCACGGGGGTATCATCCTGTTCTTCGTCCTGGGAGCCGTGGGCGCTTCCCGGGTGATTGACGCAGCAGGAAAATGGGCCATCTGGGGCAGCTGCGTGCTGCTGCTTCTGGCTGTGGGGATGAAACTCCTGAGCCTAAAAAGAAGCGCCACCCCCAATGCCCCATCGGAAATCGGATAGCACAAAGAAAACCGGACTTTCCCGAAAGTGCTCATAGGCTTATGATATTATTTTTATATTCAATTTGAATAAAATTGACTTCAAAGCAAATCTGTGTTATCATAAAAATGTAAAAAAGCTGAACGACTGGAACGATAAAGAGGAAAATAAAGACAAAGTTTGATATGAGATGTGTAGATGGAAACGGTTGAGAGTACAGAGGCGTTTTAGGAGGTGGCATTTGTGAATACAG